>JAUNOJ010000012.1:4052-9947 GCA_030531135.1 Sutterellaceae bacterium
TACATCGAATTGCGTCCGGATCGCGCCGGCACGCACGACATCGGCGGTCCGATGGCCATCATTCAATTCTTGAGCTCCGGCAAAGAACGCATTGCGCTTCCTGCTGCCATGGTGTGCGACCACTTGGTGCAGGCCAAGGTCGGTGCCCGTCAGGACTTGGCCATTGCCGATCGCAACAACGTGGAAACCTACAGCTTCTTAAAGGACGTGTCTCGTCGCTACGGCTTTGACTTTTGGCCGGCCGGCGTCGGTATTTGCCATCAGGTATTCTTGGAAAACTACAACTTCCCGGGCGGCATGATGCTCGTGACCGATTCGCATACGCCGACAGCCGGCGGTATGGGCATGCTTGCCATCGGTGTGGGCGGTGCCGACTTGGTCGACGCGTTGATGGGCATGGAATGGGAAGTCAAAATGCCCAAGATCATCGGTGTGAAATTGACCGGTCAACTGCACGGTTGGACTTCTGCCAAGGACGTGATTTTAAAGCTTGCCGGCATTCTTACTACCAAGGGCGGTACCAACAGCATCATCGAATTCTTCGGTCCGGGTACCGAAAGTCTGTCTTGCACGGGCAAGGCCACGATTTGCAACATGGGTGCCGAAGTCGGTGCCACGACCTCCGTGTTCCCGTTTGACGAATCGATGGCTCGCTACTTGAATACGACGGGGCGCAAGGCCGTTTCCGATATGGCCAACAAGGTTGCCAAAGATTTGCGCGCCGACCCCGAAGTCGTCGCCGATCCGGCCAAGTACTACGATCGCGTCATCGAAATCGATCTCGACACGTTAACGCCCTATATCAACGGCCCGTATTCGCCTGATGCTGCCATGCCCATGGCCGACGTTGCCAAGATGGTCAAGGAAAAGGGGTCTCCCGCCAACCTCGAAGTGGCTTTGATCGGTTCTTGCACCAACTCTTCTTACGAAGACATCACGCGTGCCGCTTCTGTTGCCAAGCAGGCTTTGGATCAGGGCATCAAGGTTAAGACTCCCTTGTTGGTTGTGCCGGGTTCGACCCGTATTTACAAGACGCTGGAACGCGACGGCGTTTTGGACGTGTTCAAAAAGGTCAACGCTACCGTTTTGGCCAGTGCCTGCGGTCCGTGTATCGGCCAGTGGAATCGTCAGATCGGCGATCCGTCCAAGGAAAATTCGATCATCGAATCGTTTAACCGCAACTTCAAGGGCCGCAACGACGCCAATCCGAAGACGCATGCCTTCTTGGCTTCGCCCGAAATCGTGATGGCAATGGCCATTAACGGCGACTTGAACTTCAATCCGTTGGAAGGCGCCTTCCGTACGGCCAAGGGCACCAATTACAAGCTTGTAGCTCCCAAGGGCGAAGAATTGCCTGCCAAGGGCTTTGTGACCGGCTCCGACGGCGTGATCTATCCGGATTACGAAAAGATCGAAATCAAGGTAAGCCCCAAGGCCGAACGCATCCAGCTCTTGAAGCCCTTTGACAAGTGGGACGGCAAGGACTTCGAAGCACTGCCCATGTTGATCAAGGCCAAGGGCAAGTGCACGACCGACCACATCAGTCCGGGGGGCAAGTGGTTGGTGTATCGCGGCAACATCGATCGCATTTCGGATAACTTGTTGGAACGCGCAGTGGATGCCTTCACGGGTGTTTCGGGCAAGGTCTGGAACTACGAAACCAAGAGCTACGACACACCTGCCAAGGTCGCTCGCTACTACAAGAATCACGGCGTTTACTCCGTGATCGTGGGTGACGACAACTACGGCGAAGGTTCTAGCCGCGAACACGCCGCTATGGAACCGCGTTACCTGAACGTTCGCGTGGTATTGGCCAAGAGTTTGGCTCGCATCCATGAGTCCAACCTCAAGAAGCAGGGTATTTTGGCGCTCACCTTCGTCAATCCCGCCGACTACGACCGCATTCAGGAAAAGGATCGCATTTCGGTGTTGGGCTTGAAGGACTTGGCTCCGGGTAAGACCGTGACGGTTGAACTCACGCACGCCGACGGTAAGAAGGAACGCTTTGAAGCACAACATTCTTACAACGAAAAGCAGTTGTCGTGGTTTAAGGCCGGCAGTGCATTAAATGCCTTGCGCGAGGCCTAATTCACCGGCTTTCTCCTCTGCGATACGCCGCCGAATTTCCGTATGGAGTTCGGCGGCGTTCATTTTTGTCGGACAAACGCGTCGAAGGCAGCCAAAGATATGCAGTGCGGTCAAAAGAAATGAAAAAAGATCGCCCGATTACGCTGTTTGCCTTAGGAAATTCGGCTTTTGACTTTGCCTCATTGGGCTAAAATCATTCATTCGAGCCCGTGCATTTCGTCGACGCGCATTTCGTGTGTCGCAAACGGGTAGGAACGAACAAAAACAGATATCGACACCCATGCAGAAACTGAAAATTATCGGCGGCAAACGTCTTGTCGGACAGGTGAGAGCCTCGGGCGCCAAAAATGCCGCGCTCCCCATCATTGCTTGCGCACTCTTAACGGGCGATGAGGTGACGTTACATAACGTCCCGGACTTGGCCGACGTGCGTACGATGGCACGTTTGTTGCAAGGCATGGGTGTGAAGTTCGAGCGCTTGGATGCGGGCACCGTCAAAATTCATGCCGACAACGTCACAAGCACCGAAGCGCCCTATGAGCTTGTTAAAACGATGCGTGCTTCCGTTCTGGTTTTGGGGCCGTTGGTGACGCGCTTCGGATGTGCCCGCGTGTCGTTGCCCGGGGGGTGTTCCATCGGTGCGCGCCCCGTGGATCAGCACATCAAGGCATTAAAGGCCATGGGCGCCGAAGTCGAAATCGAACACGGCTATATGAATGCCAAGGTCGACAAGTTAAAGGGCGCACGTATCGTGACCGATATGGTGACGGTTACGGGCACCGAAAATATTATGATGGCTGCGGCCTTGGCCGACGGTGTCACTGTGATTGAAAACGCTGCTCGCGAACCCGAAGTGGTGGATTTGGCCGATTGCTTAAATGCCATGGGCGCCAAAGTGCAAGGCGCCGGCACGCCTCAGATCGTGATCGAAGGCGTTAAACAATTGCATGGTTGCGAACATTCTGTGATTGCCGATCGAATCGAAACGGGTACGTTCCTGTGTGCAGCAATGGCCACGCAGGGCGATGTGACCGTCACGCACGCGGCACCCCATACGTTGGAAGCCGTGATCGGCAAGTTGCGTGAAGCCGGTGCGACGGTTGAAACGGGTGAGGATTGGATTCGCGTTCAGATGAACGAGCGTCCCAAGGCGGTGGATATTCGTACCGTTCCGCATCCGGGGTTCCCGACCGACATGCAGGCGCAGTTGATGGCCGTCGATGCCGTGAGTATGGGAACGGGGCGCATTGTGGAAACGATTTTTGAAAACCGCTTCATGCATGTGCCGGAGCTGCAGCGCATGGGCGCCGACATTCATGTCGACGGTCATACTGCCGTGGTGCAGGGCGTGGAAAAGCTCGAAGGCGCCGACGTGATGGCAACCGATTTGCGCGCATCGGCCTGCTTGGTGATTGCCGCACTGGCGGCGCAAGGACAAACCGTGATCGATCGCATTTATCACTTGGATCGCGGGTATGAACACATTGAAGAAAAGCTCTCGGCACTTGGAGCCGACATCGAACGCATTAGCTAGTGCATTTTTGAAAAACAAGACAAAAACAGGGAGTTAAAGTGATTACATTGGCGCTTTCCAAGGGGCGAATTTTCGATGAGCTGCTTCCCTTTTTGGCGGCAGCCGATATCGTGCCTTTGGAAAATCCGGAAGATTCCAGAAAGTTGATGATCGGCACCAACCGCGACGATTTGCGAATCGTTGTGTTGCGAGCCACCGACGTACCCACCTACGTACAGTACGGTGCGGCCGATATGGGTGTGACCGGTTGGGACACCCTTTACGAGCATGGCGGCAACGGGTTGTATGTGCCGGTCGATTTGCAGATTGCGCGCTGCCGTATGTGTGTGGCAGCGCCCAAGGACTTTGACTGGGAAGCCAATGTCAGACGCGGCGCACGCTTGAGAATCGCTACCAAATACTTGAAGTGGTCGCGCGACTATTTTGCCCGCGAAGGCGTACACGTGGATCTCATTAAGCTCTACGGCTCGATGGAGTTGGCGCCGATTGCGGGGTTGGCCGATGCTATCGTCGACTTGGTTTCGACCGGTGCAACGCTCAAAGCCAACAATATGGTGGAACTGAAAACCATCGCACCGATCTCTTCTCGCTTAATCGTCAATCAGGGCGCGATGAAGTTAAAGCGCGCTCAGCTCTTGCCCATCATCAACACCATTCGTCAGGCGGTGGAAGAAAAGGCAAAAGCACAGAGCAAATAAGAGCAAGATTTTTAATTTTTGAGAAAAAACTTTAGGAAAACCAAAATGAAAATTCGTCGTTTGTCGACTACCGATGTCGACTTCCAATCCAAATTCAGCGAACTCGTGGCAGTAGACGCCAGCGTCGATCCCGAAATCACGCGTCGTGCAGAAGCCATTGTGGACGACGTGCGCGCACGAGGCGACGCCGCCGTTTTGGAATACACGGCTCGCTTCGATCGCTTGCCTGCCGAAAAAATGACCGATTTGGTCGTGACGGCAGAAGAAATGAAGGCTGCATTGGACGGATTGCCCGAGGATCAGCGTGCCGCTTTGGTCGAAGCAGCTCAACGCATTCGCGAATTCCACGAAAAGGAATTGGGCGAAAGCTTCACGATGATCGATGCCTTCGGCAGCAAACTCGGTCAGCGCGTGACGGCTGTGGATTCCGTCGGTCTTTATGTTCCGGGCGGCAAAGCTGCCTATCCGAGTTCTGTTTTGATGAACGCCATGCCCGCACGCGTGGCCGGCGTCAAGCGTATCGAAATGGTGGTGCCGACGCCGGGCGGCGAAAAGAATCAGTTGGTCTTGGCAGCTGCCAGTTTGGCAGGTGTGACCCGTGCCTTTACGATCGGCGGCGCTCAGGCTGTTGCCGCATTGGCCTACGGCACGGAAACGATTCCTGCCGTTGACAAGATTGTCGGGCCGGGTAACGCTTACGTAGCTGCCGCCAAGCGCAAGGTCTTCGGTCGCGTGGGCATCGACATGATTGCCGGCCCCTCCGAAATTTTGGTCATTTGCGACGGCAAGACCGATCCCGATTGGATCGCGATGGATCTGTTCAGTCAGGCCGAACACGACGAATTGGCTCAGGCCGTGTTGTTGACGCCGGACGCCGAATTTGCCGACAAGGTCGAAGCTTCCATGCGTCGTCAGGTTCTGGAAATGCCGCGTAAGGCCATCATTGAGAAGTCTTTGGAAAATCGCGGCGCCATTATCGTGACACGCGACTTGACCGAGGCTTGCAAGATTGCCGATACGATCGCTCCCGAACACTTGGAAATGAGCACCGACGAACCTGAAAAGTGGGCCGAGTTGATTCACCATGCCGGCGCCATCTTCTTGGGTCGCTTTTCTTGCGAAGCTTTGGGCGACTATTGCGCCGGTCCCAACCACGTGTTGCCCACGAGCCGTACGGCACGTTTCTCTTCTCCCTTGGGCGTGTACGACTTCCAGAAGCGCACCAGCATGATTCACGTGTCCGATTCCGGCGTTCAGCACTTGGCACCGGTGGCCGCTTGCTTGGCCATGGGCGAATCGCTTCAGTCGCATGCTCAAAGCGCACGCTATCGTATCAAGAACAAGTAATTCAAACCAAGGAGTCGTACGCATGCGGACTGCGCAAGTAAAACGCGTGACGAAAGAAACCGATATCGAAGTTCGAGTCGATTTGGACGGCACCGGTGTCGCCCAAATCGACACCGGCATCGGCTTTTTCGATCATATGCTCGATCAGATTGCCCGCCACGGCTTAGTGGATCTGAAAATCGTTTGTAAGGGCGACACCTATATCGACGGCCACCACTCGGTCGAAGA
>JAUNOJ010000012.1:10047-16884 GCA_030531135.1 Sutterellaceae bacterium
ACAAAGGGTGCCCTATGACGCGTATTGCCATTGTCGACTACGGAACGGGCAATTTGCGCAGTGTCAGTCAAGCGGTGTTGGCGGCAACGAGTCCGACCGACTCCGTGATTGTGACGGGCAACGCCCGCGAGATTGCCGCAGCCGATCGTGTTGTGTTCCCGGGGCAGGGCGCCATGGGCGACTGCATGCGTCATTTGGAAGAAAGCGGGCTCAAAGAAACCGTTTTGACGGCGTTGGCGAGCAAACCGGTTTTAGCGATTTGTATCGGCCTGCAGATGCTTTTTGAAAAAAGCGATGAAAACAACTGCAAGGGGCTCGGAATCTATCAAGGCAAGGTTTTGCGCTTTCCTCAAGCTGCGCTTGAGCTTGTGGACGGCAATCATTTGAAGGTGCCGCAAATGGGCTGGAATACGGTGCAGCAGCGCCAAGCCCATCCCTTGTGGAACGGCATTGCCGACTCAAGCTGGTTTTACTTCGTGCACAGCTACTTTGTGGCACCCGTCGACGATACCTTGACGGCAGCCACGACGAGCTACGGTTTGCCTTTTGTTTGCGCGGTTGCGCGAGACAACGTTTTTGCCACGCAGTTTCATCCGGAAAAAAGCGCCGATGCCGGCCTTAAGCTTTTTGCCAACTTCGTGCATTGGAATCCCTAACTTTTGAACTCTACACATCATGCTTTTAATTCCCGCTATCGATTTGCAGAAAGGTCGTTGCGTGCGCCTGCGTCAGGGCGATCTGGAAAACAACGTCACCGTTTATAACGAAGATGCCGTGGATCAGGCCGGCCAATGGGCCGATTTGGGCGCCAAGCGCATTCATATCGTCGACTTGGACGGTGCGAAAACCGGCAAACCCGTCAATGCCGGTTTGATTCGCGAGATGATTGAAGAAATTGGAGGTGCCGCCGAAATCGAATTGGGCGGCGGCATCCGCTCGTTGGAACAAATTGAAAAGTATGTCGACGCGGGCGTTCGTTATGTCGTGATCGGCACCGCAGCCGTGAAGCAATCCGGCTTTTTGCGCGAAGCTTGCGCCGTGTTCCCGGGCCATATCGTGGTGGCGCTCGACGCCAAGGACGGAATCGTCGCCACCGACGGTTGGGTCAAGAGCACGGGGCACGACGTCGTCGACTTGGCAAAGCGTTTCCAAGACTACGGGGTCGAAGCCTTCCTTTACACCGACATTGCACGCGACGGGATGCTCTCGGGTGTTAACGTCGAGGCGACTGCCGCATTGGCGCGTGCCGTGAGCGTGCCTGTGATCGCCTCGGGCGGCATGCATACGTTGGACGACGTTTCCGCTCTTTTGAAGGTCGAATCCGACGGTGTCATGGGCGCCGTTTTGGGTCGCAGTCTCTATGAAGGGACGATCGACTTCGAAAAGGCTTTGGAACTTGTCGCCAAGTCCCGAGGCTAAAGGAAACGAAATGCTTGCGAAACGAATCATTCCTTGCTTGGACGTTACGGCCGGGCGCGTGGTCAAGGGCGTGAACTTTGTGGAGTTGCGCGACGCGGGCGATCCTGTGGAGATTGTTCGCCGCTACAACGAACAAGGTGCCGACGAATTGACCTTTTTGGACATTACGGCCAGCAGCGATCAGCGCGACATCATCCTGTCGGTGATCGAATCCGTGGCAAGCCAAGTGTTTATTCCGTTAACCGTGGGCGGGGGCGTGCGCAAAGTTTCCGACGTTCGTCGACTGTTAAATGCCGGTGCCGACAAGATTTCGATCAATACGGCAGGCGTAAACAATCCCGATTTGATCGGGGAGGCCGCAACGTTGCACGGCTCTCAGTGTATTGTCGTGGCCATCGACGCCAGACGACGCGTGAAGGATGATCCTTCTCAAGGTTGGGAAGTCTTTACCCACGGCGGACGCACTGCTACGGGGCTGGATGCCGTTGAATGGGCAAAGAAAGTGACCGCTCTGGGTGCCGGGGAGATTCTTCTCACGAGCATGGACTGCGACGGTTGCAAAAACGGCTTTGACTTGGAATTGACGCGTGCGGTTTCGGATGCCGTCACCACGCCCGTGATCGCTTCGGGCGGCGTGGGGAACTTGCAGCACTTGGTCGAAGGCGTCACCAAAGGCGGGGCGGATGCCGTATTGGCTGCCTCTATCTTCCACTTTGGCGAATACACCGTGCGACAAGCCAAGGAATATATGGCCGAGCGCGGCATCACCGTTCGCTTGTAAAGGAGCTGTCCATGTCGTGGATTGATGATGTTAAGTTCAATGCCGACGGGCTTGTGGCGGTCGTTGCTCAGGACAAAGACAGCAGTCGTGTCTTGATGCTCGCTTGGGCGAACCGAGAGGCTCTGGAAGAAACGGTCGAAACGGGGCGCGGCGTTTACTTTTCCCGCTCTCGTCAAAAGCTTTGGCGCAAAGGCGAAGAGTCGGGCAACGTGCAAATCGTGCATGACGTGCGTCTTGATTGCGACGGCGACGCCGTGATCTATACGGTAACGCAAATCGGCGGCATGGCCTGCCATACGGGTCGAGAAAGCTGCTTTTATCGAGTGCTCAAAGACGGAGACTGGGTGGTGACCGATGATGTGATCGTCGATCCTCAAAAGCTTTACGGTCACAAGTAAATTCGTCGACGAAGTTTGCGCATAAGAAAAAACGCGATCGCTCATTTTTGAGTCGATCGCGTTTTTTGTCGGTTACTGACGAATGTAAACCAAGTCCCACACGCCATGGCCCAAACGTTCGCCGCGGGCTTGGAATTTGGTGCAGGGGCGCTCGCACAAGGGATTGGCCATCACCGGCGAAAAACCTTCGCCGTGCAAATTCTTGAGCTTGGGTTCGGCTTGCAAAACTTCAAGCATCTGTTCGGCATAGTTTTCCCAGTCGGTGGCGCAGTGCAAATAGCCGCCCGGCGCAATGCGCGTGGCGAGCAGGTCCACGAAGTCCGGACGAATCAAACGGCGCTTGTGGTGGCGCGCCTTGCGCCAGGGGTCGGGGAAGTAGATATGAACGCCGGCTAAAGAGTTTTCGGCAATCATGTCGCGCACGACTTCGATGGCATCGTGGCGGCACAAACGGACGTTCGTGAGACTCTTTTCGTCGATCAATTTGCTCAGTGCGCCGACGCCGGCCACAAACACTTCGCAACCCAAGAAGTTGATTTCGGGGTGGGCTTGGGCAATGGCAGCCGTCGTTTCGCCCATGCCGCAGCCGATTTCAAGCACCAAGGGAGCTTTGCGACCGAAAAGCTTTTCGGCATCCAACGGTGCCTTGTCGTAGACGAGTTCGTACTTGGGGAACACTTCCTCAAAAGCGCGTTGCTGGGCGGCGGAAATATGGCCGCGACGCATCACAAAGCTGCGGATATGACGGTTTTTGAGCTCTTCGAGCTGTTCGGGCGTAAGAGGCATAAGAGGTAAAACACGAAGCGTGATAAACAAAACGGACCGCGAGGCATGTGTCTCAAGCAGTCCGTTATCGCGAGAATTCTGGAGCGGGTGAAGGGAATCGAACCCTCGTATAAAGCTTGGGAAGCTTTCGTTCTGCCATTGAACTACACCCGCGTGAGAAGGCGAATTATGGCGAAAAAAACCGAATCCTGCAAATATTTTCGTCTGCGTCAAACGAAAATTTCGTTGGGTTTTGTTACACCGATCAAAGGCGAGAGTTTCGTACGTATGGCGTCTTTGGCTGCCTGCGGCAGGTCTCGCAAGCCTTCGGCACAACATTCCACGCAACGCATACAGTTGATGCAAAGTCCAAGGTCAACCTTGTCTGGGCTGGTTTGATCGATGGCGCCCGTCGGACAAGCATGGACGCAAATACCGCACTTGCGGCAATCGTCCATCGAAACCGAAGGCGCAAAGACGGGTTTTATGCCGTCGCGATAGGGGCGGTTGCCCGGTACCGCAATCGTTTCGTTATGAGTGTTTTGCGCTTTGGCGGCAAAGTCTTGCGCCAGTTTTCGGATTTGCGCAAAATCGGCTTCGTCGGGTCTGTCGGCCGCTACCTCCGGCACAAAGACGTGACGCGCGATGAAGGCGCCGGCAGCTATGGCGTGAAAGCCCGAAGCAGTCAAAAGATCGACCGTTTCCAACAGCGCGTCTTCATATGCACGATTGCCGTAGACGACAAGAGCCAAGGCCTTGGCACCGTTGCCTCGCATGCGGGCAAGTTTTTCGGCCATGGGAGCGGGGATTCTGCCTCCGTAGACGGGGCCGGCTACCACAACAAGGTCGTTTTCGCTCAAGGTCGGAAAGAAACAATCTCGGTTGGTGAGATTCACGGGAAAGCATTGAGAATCGAGCGTTTCGGCTGCTTCGCGCGCAATCGATTCGGTGCTGCCGCAAGGGCTGAAATACATGCAATAGACGGTCATCGGGGTTTGCCTTTTGTTTCAGGGGGTCGTCGGAGATGCCGATGTTTTTGTTTTTTGGGGAAGGCATCGAAATGCCAATTGTCGCGCTTTTGCCGGCCAAAAGAAATGTTTTGGGTAGAAACGACAAGCCCGATCGGGCAGTTCGCACAATCGGGCTTTGCATCGTTGGGATGTGACGGACGTTTTACTTGTGACTCATGCGACGCACCAGCCAGTCGCCGAAGCTTTGCATGGCTTGCACGAAAACGATCAGAATCACGACCACGGCCAGCATCACGTCGGGCATGAAGCGCTGATAGCCGTAGCGAATGCCCATGTCGCCCAAACCGCCGCCGCCGATGGCGCCGGCCATGGCGGAGTACCCCACCAAGCTCACCAGGCTGATGGTTAAGCCTGCCACAATACCGGGCATGGCTTCGGGCAACAGAACCTTCATCACGATTTGAAGGTTGGTGGCACCCATGGCTTGTGCGGCTTCAATCAACCCCTTGTCGACTTCGCGCAGGCTCGTTTCGACCAAGCGGGCGATAAAGGGAGCCACGGCAATCGTCAGGGGCACGACGGCTGCGGCCGTACCGATCGAGGTGCCGGCGATGATGCGCGTCAACGGAATGATCGCCACCAACAAAATGATAAAGGGCGTGGAGCGAACGGCGTTGACGACCCAACCCAGAATTTTGTTAAAAATCGGCATCGGGTGCACGCCGCCGTAGTCGGTGACGTGTAACAGAATCCCGAGAGGAATGCCAAAGAGGGCGCCGATACCGCCCGACAAGCCCACCATGATGACCGTTTCGACAAACGAGTCCCACAGCATCATCATTAACTCATAGGACATGGCTCGTGACCTCCTCGACGGTGACGTTATGAGTGCGCAGATATTCCATCAGTTTGGCAAAAACGTCGTTGCTGCAGCTCGTTAAAATCGTGAGCGTACCGAAGCTCTTGCCTTGGACTTCGTCTACTTGGCCCAAGAGAATGTTAACGTCGATATTGAACAGGCGGCTGGCTTCGGAAATGACCGGACGGGTCACTTCGCTGCCGACAAAAGTCAAACGCAGGATGTGCGAGGGTTCGTCGGTCTCAAGAGCCTTGACCTGGGCGCGCACGCGCTCGATCATGGCCTGCGGCAATTCCTGTGCCATGACGTTGCCGATCAGGGCTTGTGTCGTTTCGCTTTCGGGGTGGCGGAACACGTCGATGACCGAACCCATTTCCACCACTTCGCCCTGATTCATCACGGCCACGCGATCGCAAATCTGTTTGACCACGTCCATCTGGTGAGTAATCATCACGATGGTGAGCTTGAGTTCTTTATTGATGCGACGCAACAATTCCAAGGTGGCGACTGTCGTTTCCGGGTCCAAAGCACTGGTGGCTTCGTCGCTTAAAAGCACTTTGGGGTCGTTAGCCAATGCGCGTGCAATGCCCACGCGCTGCTTTTGCCCGCCGGAAAGCTGAGCCGGATACTTGTTGCGATGTTCGGTCAAGCCCACGAGTTCGAGCAAGGGGTCGACCTTGGCGCGAATGGCAGCCTTGTCCATGCCGACCAATTCCAAGGGGAAGGCGGCATTTTCGAAAACGGTACGCGAACTCAAAAGGTTGAAGTGCTGGAAAATCATGCCGATGTTGCGACGCGTGACGCGCAAATCGGCTTCGGTTAGCGTATTCAAGCATTTGCCGTCGACGGTGACGGTGCCTTCGGAGGGGCGATTCAAAAAATTGATGCAACGCACGAGCGTGGATTTGCCTGCACCGGAACGACCGATGATGCCGAAAATTTCGCCGGCTTCGATCGTCAGAGACACGTCTTTTAACGCATAAAACGTGCCGCCTTCGGGGGTCGGGTAGCGTTGCGTGATGTGTTGTAACTCAATCATGCTAAAAGGTCTGAAGTCCAAAAAAATATTGCAAGTTTGCGCAATACTCACAAAACTTGAAGTGTAACTATCGCAGTTTAGCGGGAATGACGCAATTTCGAATCCGCAAGAAGCCGTAATACCGCAAATATTCTGCGGATTGCAGATGTCTTAGCTTGCTGCTTTTGTTTCTTGCGTACCGGTGTTTTCCAATGCTTGCGTCCAACGGCATCCGGTTTTGCTCTTTTTGGCAATCATTTCCAAAAATGCTTGGTGAACGGCCATTTCGTCGGCCGGCGTCGTCGCCTTGGCAAAAAGGTGTGCTTCCGGAACGGGTTCGTTGACTTCGCCCGCTTCATAGGCTTCACCCAAAAGCGAGCCTTGGGATCGCGTCATGGCCAAATAAACTTCGGCCAAAAGTTGTGAGTCCAACAAAGCGCCGTGCAAGGTACGGTTTGAATTGTCGACATCCAGACGCGAGCACAAAACGTCCAGGGTGCAGCGTTGCCCCGGATACATATTTTGGGCCATTGCCAGAGAGTCGGTGACTTTTTCACAATAATCTTCGACTTTACCGAGCTTGAGGCGCTTGAGCTCCATATTCAGAAAGCCGATATCGAAAGAAG
>JAUNOJ010000013.1:0-261 GCA_030531135.1 Sutterellaceae bacterium
GAGCTTTTTTCCCACGCCTTGATTTTGAAATTCCGGCAACACACCGATGGGGCCAAGCGTCAAAACCTCAACTTCCCTCGCATCGTCGGTCACGAGCTTGGCTTTGGCAAACGCCGCCATCCCCACAATCTTGCCGTCACACTCGGCCACGCAGGTAAGCTCAGGGATGTAGTCGGCAGAGCCCCTCATCTCGTGCAACAGATAGTGCTCCATGGCACCGGGCGCAAAGCAATTCCAGAAGGCCTCGCGAATCATGGCTTC
>JAUNOJ010000013.1:271-16853 GCA_030531135.1 Sutterellaceae bacterium
GCAGTAACTTCGGGACGAATCAGGATTTGCATGGATTTGCTCAAAGAAAAGAGACACAAGACAAGTTAGGACAACCGAAATCCCCGACAAATCGGCGCGCCTCGGCTAAAATGCAAACAAATGAGGATTGGGGAGCTTTTCCGACAAAGTTCGGAGAGGTTGTTTTGTGCTTTCTCAAACCGTCACAGAAGAATATACGCATACACGAAGAATAACGATTAGGAGTACACACCGTGCCTAGTATCGCGAGTACCTTTACGCTTTCCAACGGCGTCAAAGTTCCTTGCGTCGGTCTCGGAACCTGGCAGGTTCCCGATGACGACGATCTGGTCAAGCATCTGCATTACGCCATTGAGCTCGGTTATCGCCATATTGATACCGCACATATCTACGGCAACGAGCGCAGCGTCGGGCAGGCAGTTCGCACGTGCGGTGTACCCCGCGAAAAGCTCTTTGTCACCAGTAAGCTCTGGAATTCGGATCGCGGCTACAAGGAAACCTTGGCGGCATTCGATCGCACGATGGCGACCTTGGGTTTGGAATACCTGGATCTATATCTCATTCATTGGCCCGCCGCTCGCGGCGAAGCCATGACGTGGCAGAGCATCAACTCGGGCACGTGGCGCGCCATGGAAGAGATTTACCAAAGCGGTCGCGTGCGCGCCATCGGCGTATCCAACTTCATGATTCACCATCTCGTGCCCCTGTTGGCGCGTGCCAAGGTGGCACCCATGGTCAATCAATTGGAATTTCACCCGGGCTATATGCAAAAGCCCACGGTGGACTTCTGCCGTCAGCGCGGCATTCAGATCGAAGCTTGGTCTCCGTTGGGGCGCGGCGCCTTGATCCGCCACCCGCTTTTGACCGAACTCGGCCGCAAGTATGGTGTCTCGAGCGCTCAGATCGCTTTGCGTTGGTGCCTGCAGCACGGTGCCATTGCCCTGCCCAAGTCCATGAATCAGGACCGTTGCCGCGAAAACACCGAACTCTTCGGCTTTAGCATCAGTGACGAAGATATGGCACGCATCGACGCCATGCCCCAGACGGGCTTCTCGGGGCTTGATCCCGACCATGTGACGTTCTAACCGAAGAACGGTCTGATAACGAAAAAACCGCAGGAGCTTCTCAACTCTTGCGGTTTTTTGTGCGTATAGGAATCGGGCCTACTTCGTCTGCCCGGCCACGATCTTCTTACCTTGGGGCGTTGCGTAGGTCAAAGCCACACGCGGGCTGATTGCCAAGTAAATGCTCCAAACGATGCACCAGCCGAAAATCTGAATCATCGAAAGGTCGGTCAATTCCATCTTGAAGTACCAGCTCTGTAAAAGCGTCAGACCCGGGCCGGAGATCCACAGCATCACGATAATGCTGCCGATGGCTGCGGCATTGCGCTTGGCAGCGATTTGCCAAAGAATCACGCCGCACAAAATCACCGTCAACCATACGGGCAAAACGGCCATGGCGCCGAGTTTGATGGATTGAGCGTCACGGGTGAGCATATAGACGAGTTCGCTGGTCATATAGCTTGCCTGCCAAAGCGCGGTAATGAGAATGGCAACTTGGCCCGCCACAAAAAGAATCAGTGCGCCGCCAAAGCCCGACTTATGCTTTTCATGCGTCATGGCAGGGGCAATTTTTGAAGCCCATGCGCAGATGATCCACGTGGGCAAAGCCACCACGACCACCATCAACACCCAACTTAAAATCGTATAACCGGTAGAGACCATCATAGGTTTGACTCAAATCGAAAGAAAAAGAAACGAGAGAATATAGCGCATCGCAACATGTGTTCTGTTGTCCCGACAAACGCCATTACAATTTTTTGCCGACTTCCTTTTCGACAAAGTTCTTGCAACAGTCGCACCCTTCTTTGTCGTAAGCTTCCAAGCCTTCCAAAATGCCGCAGTTTTTGCAGGCATGATCCCCCGTGCAGGAGCTTTTGAGCTGCTCCAACTTATATTGCAACGCCATCAATTCGGCAATGCGCTTTTTGACTGCCAAGAGATGTGTGTCGATCATTTTGTGCACGTCGGAGAGCTCTCCCCCGTCGCTATTTTCAATGGCGCACAGCTTGGCAATATCCTCTAAAGAGATGTCCAAAGCGCGACAATGACGAATGAAGTGCAGCCTGGCCACATGCATTTCGCCGTAGACGCGATAGTTGTTGGCCTGTCGGACGGGTGCCGGCAACAAGCCTTTGGTTTCATAAAAACGGATGGTTTCGACACCGATACCGGTGCGAGACGCCAACTCTCCGATACGCATAAATTGGGTTCCCAAAAGAGTTTTGCAAATATTTTTGCAAATGATACGCAAAAAAGCTTGACTCTGTAGCCGCTACAGGGTTTTTAATGCGCATATCGAAAACCGTTTTAGGTGACACACAAATGTCTCAAGACACCAAGTTATATAAAGTCGTCGTGCGCGTTCCCGATATGGACTGCCCGCACGAATCGGGCGAAATCACCGAGCTCTTTGAAAAAGATGCCCGTTTTGCCTCGATGAAGTTCGACCATCCGGCCCGTTTGGCCACCTTTGAAATCAACGCAACCAAAGACGATTGCGCCAAAATCCCCGAGGCCATCAAAACGCTCGGCATGGACTCCGAAGTCGTATCCATCGACGAAGTCGTTGTTGACACGTCCAAGTTCAAGACCGTGGAAGTGCACGTTCACGATATGTGCTGCCCGTCCGAGGGCGGTCAGATCGAGCGCGCCTTTGAAAAGAACGATCAGGTCAACAGCCTTCGCTTTGACTATGGGCTGCGCATCGCCAAGTTCGAAGTTGCCAAAGAGATGACGGACTACTCCTGGATTTTAGCCACCATCGCCTCGCTCGGCATGGAAGCCGAAGTGCTTGAAGCCAAGAAGTTGTCGGATGTGACCATTACGATCGACAACATGAAAACGCCCCAAGACGTGGACGCCGTACTGGAAATCGTCGGCATCGACGCCAAGGTCGATCGCAATGCGCACACCATTGGCGTACGCATTTATCCGGACGCCGTCTTCGGTCTTTTGGAAAAGTTGGAGGCCACCGGTTGGAAAGCCAACGTGAGCCGCGTGGGCGACAATTTAAAGAGCCCGGTCAAGGCAGACCTTCCGATCAAGCGCTTGGGCGGCGCATTTGTCTTTGCGGCCGCTGCCGAAGTTTTGGAATTGATGGGCAACATTCCCGAATGGGCCATCATCGTGTGCGCCTTGGCCGCCATTGTCTTGGCGGGCTTTGACACAGTTACCAAGGGCTTGAAGTGCTTGGTGCGCTTTATCTTCAATATGAACACCTTGATGGCCGTGGCCGTGATCGGTGCTTGCTGCTTGGGCGCATGGCCTGAAGCCGCCATGGTGATGGTGCTCTATGAAATCGGTGAGTCCATCGAAGACATGTGCATGATGCGCGCCAAAAACGCCATCCGCAATTTGTTGGATGTCACACCCGAGACGGTATTAGCCAGCGTCAACGGCGTTTGGAAGCGTATGTCGGCCGAAACCGTTCCGGCAGGCACGATCTATCGGATTGAACCCGGTGAACGCGCCGGTCTTGACGGCACCGTTGTGGAAGGTCACGGCGCAATGGACGAAAGCATGATGACGGGCGAATCGCTGCCGAGCCCCAAAGAACCCGGCAGCCGCGTTTATGCCGGCGCTCTTGCCTTGGACAGCACCTTGACGATTCGTGCCACGGCAGCTGCCGCCGACTCCATGAGCGCTCGCATCATTCGCTCGGTGGAAGACGCCGAACAGAAAAAAGCCCCCTTGCAGCGCTTTGTCGATCGCTTTGCCGCACGCTACACCCCGACCGTGTTTGCCTTGGCAATTTTGACGGCTGTGGTGGGTCCCCTTGTGAGCGATCTGCCCTGGACCGAATGGATTTATCGCGCTTTGGTGCTCTTAGTAATCTCTTGCCCCTGCGCATTGGTGATTTCCACCCCTGTGACGATTGTCTCTGCTTTGAGCCTTGCCGCTCGCCGCGGTATCTTGGTTAAAGGCGGCGTGTTCTTGGAAGCCGGTCGTTTCTTAAAGCATGTTGCATTGGATAAGACGGGTACGGTCACGCGCGGCAAGCCCGAGTTTGACACTCAGATCACGACTGCGGGTAACGATGCCGACAAGGGCTTTGTGTTGGGCGCAAGTTTGGCGAGCATGAGCTCTCACCCCATCAGTAAGGCCATCGGTGCCGAACTTGCCAAACGCAGCTTGACCCCGAAGCTTGTGACCGACTTTAAGGCTCTGCCCGGTTACGGCACGCAAGGCAAGATCGATGGCGTTTTGTATCGCTTCACGAACTTGCGCTGGTTGGAAGAACACCATTTGGCCACCGAAGAAGTGAAACTTGCCTTTGCCAAGGCTTACGACGAAGGGAAATCCGCTGTGGCCGTCTCCGACATGTTTGGCGTGATTGCCGTCTTCATTGTGGCCGATACCTTAAAGCCCAACGCTAAGGAAGCCATTGACGCGATGAAGCGTGCCGATTTGACGCCGTGGCTTTTGACCGGTGACAACACGCGTGCCGCCACCTCGATTGCCGCTCAGGTCGGTATCGACAACGTGAAGGCTGAACTCTTGCCCGATCAGAAGTTAAGCGAAATCGATCGTTTGGACAACGTTGCCCCGACCGCCATGGCAGGCGACGGCATCAACGACGCACCGGCATTGTCTCGCGCTCGCATCGGCTTTGCCATGGGTATTAAGGGCAGCGACTCTGCGATTGAAGCTGCAGACGTGGCCTTGATGGACGACAACATTGGCAAGATCGCTTGGTTTAAGCGCTTATCTGAACTCACCCACACGACCTTGATTCAAAACATCGTCTTTGCCTTGGGTGTGAAGTTTGGCTTTGCCTTGGCAGCCATTATGGGACATGCTTCGATGTGGGCGGCCGTGTTTGCCGACACCGGCGTGTGCTTGATCGTGGTGGCTTGGGGCCTGCGCTTGATGAAGGCCGGCGACAAGGTCGATGCCATGACGAATCGATAAACGTCCGACTTGGTTTTCGAGAACGGGGAGATGCCTTTTAAGGGCGTCTCCCTTTCTTTTTACGTTCAACTCCTTTTTTCTTTATTTGAGAGATTTTTTCTCTTAAACAAGGGAATGCGTATAATAACCTGTATACTGAAAGGAGTTCATGTATGCTGATTAACTACTCTGTAACAAACTGGCGATCTATCAAGAAAACTGTCGACTTTTCTATGATTGCAACGCGCGAAAAGCAACATGGGGAACGTCTATCCCATGTTAAAAAATTCAACCTTAAATTGTTGCCGACAGCTGCTATTTATGGTGGAAATGCGTCCGGCAAAAGCAATCTTGTAGAGTCGATCTCCTTTGCACAAAACTTCATCCTCTTCCTGAGAGCACCTGATGCCAGTACGGCCACGCGCCCTTATCGTTTGGATAACGAATCCGAATCCTTGCCAACGAAGTTTGCCTTCTCGATTCTCATTGACGAGTTGATTTATGACTACTCGTTTGCGGTGAATCAATCTGAAGTCATTTCGGAAGAGCTTACCGTCATTAACAGCTCCTCATCGACTATTCTGTTCAGTCGCCAAGGACAAAATTTTGATTTATCTCCATCATTAACGACTGCTGATCAGGATACTCAGTTTATCTCTTACATTTCCAAAGGAACTCTGAAAAATGTCTTGTTCTTAACGCAAGCTGCATATCAGGGAGTGAACAAACTGAAACCCGTATGGAATTGGTTTCGTAATTGCTTACATGTCTTAAGTCCGGAAAGCCAATTTGCATCTCGACACCAACTCACTGCTGAAAATAAAATATTAGGTAGTGCCTGCTCGCATTATTTACAAGCCTTGGATACCGGCATTGATCATCTTGAAAGAAAAGAAGTAGATCTTTCCAATATTCTTGATAAGGACGATACACGCAAATTTGCAGAATTTCTCAAAGATGGTCAATCGATCACGTTACCGGGACGTCGTTCACGAGAGCGATACGTTATTGCGAAAGAAAATGGTGGAATCAAGGCTTACCGTCTATTTGCAGCTCATAAAACGTCTTCGAATGAATTTAAGCTTTTTGAATTCGATGACGAATCAGACGGTACGATTCGCCTCATTGACATAATACCGGCTATTTATGACATAACTCAGAAAGAAAGTAAGTCAGTCTTCATTATTGATGAATTAGATCGCAGTCTGCACACGAATCTTACAAGAGCATTGATCAAATCTTTTTTGTACCATTGCGATACGAATAATCGTGCTCAACTCATCTTTACGACGCATGATGTACAGCTCATGGATCAAGATCTATTCCGTCGAGATGAATTGTGGATAACAGAACGTCGTGTTGGAGAGTCTGATCTCTACTCTTTTGCCGAATATAAAGAAGTCCGAAAAGATAAACAATTACGCAAAACTTACATTCAAGGTCGTCTTGGCGGCGTTCCTTATATTCCACAAATCCCCAATGGTCGTATTTATGAAGAGATCTAGTTTTAAATCCCAAAAAAAATTAAGAACACCAAATCGCGATCTTCCCAATAGACACAGAATAGTACTCATCACAGAAGGAAGTGTGACAGAACCGGATTATTTCAATCACCTCAATGCCTTAATGCGTAACACAGTGATTCTGGAATTTGTCGACCCTGCTGGCGCAAGTTCTGCGTCCGACCCTGCCTCTCTCTTAAAAAAAATAAATCAGTATCTGAAAACAGCGAGCTTAAAAGGTACGGATGAAGCGTGGATCGTTTGTGATCGTGACCGTTGGTCAGAGGCTCAACTTGACGAAATCTACAAATGGGCACAACAGCCGAATCATGGCATGGCTTTAACCAATCCCAAGTTCGAATATTGGCTTTTATTGCATTTCGAAAATGGCAATGGACTTAAAAGCATTCAAGATTGTGATCAACGCTTAGCGAAGCATTTACCCAATTACAAAAAGAAAATTGATACTTCCAAATTTACTGAGCAGGCTATTCGCCAAGCCATCGCGCGAGCGGAGCAACGTCCAAAGACGACTGGTTCATGGCCTCAAAGTTTAGGGGAAACACAGGTTCACATTCTTGTTAAGAAAATATTGAAAGGCTGATTTGACTCCGACATTTGACGGCTGGGAGGCGTTCCCTATATTCCTTTGCCACCGTAATCGCTTGCTCAAAAATGCAAACGCCGCGCTTTTGTCACGCGGCGTTTTGTTTGGATGGTTAAAGAACTTTAGAAGCTATACCGCACCCCGAAATTGATACGATAGTCCGTATCCACTTCTCCACCGTTTGAGGCTTCGACGTCGGCATACAAGTGCGTCTGATCCGTCACGTTAAAGTTGGCACCGATACCGAACTCGTACCACGTACCGCCCAAGTCGGAGGACATTGCGCGAGCATTCGCACCATCGCTAAACGTGAAGTCGGCTTCACTCTTCCAGTCGTGCAACACGGAAGCACGCACGTAGGCGTTGCCGCGATTGTTCGGGCACTTCACACCCAAAGCAAACCCTGCGCGGCCGATCAATGCGTCGGCAGAGTCCTGTTCAACATAGACCTTGACGGCACTATCGGTTGCGTAGTTGACGCCCGAAACGTGACCCCACATCATTTCGACTTGCGGTTCGATATAGAACATGTCGGTCAAATCAAAACGCCAACCGGCTTCGGCGGACAAGCTCACGGCATTGGTGTGGTAGCTTGCTGACGACGTGTAGCTCGGCATAGCGATATCAAACGTATTCTTCATGCGGCCGATCTTGCCGGTCACATCCAAGAAGAATCCGTTATCCGCCACCCAAGAACCGTAACCTGTGAAGGCATACAAAGAGCTGTCGCCGCCACCGTTGGCAAAGTCGTTGTCACCGTCCGTCCACGATGCGGCGCCGCCCAACCACACGCCGTCGGCCACTTGATGGTCATAGCCGAATTGGAAAGCCGTGTAGTTGTTCTTGATGGATTTGCTACCAAAGCGTGCCTGACCGGTATAGACACGAGCCCAGACGCCGTTATTCTGACCCTTGCTGTCGCGCAACTCTCCCAGGCGCTTATTCATGTCGTTGATTTCGTTGCGCCAGATGTGCAAACCCACCATGGACATTTCGGTGATGCCGTAGACGGTGTCACTACCATGGATTTTGATGTTTTCAAGCGTACCGTCTACTCCCGCTGTAGCGGTTGCACCGTCGAAGATACCGCTGGCTTTCTGTTCGAGCGAGTAGCCGGTCAGTTCTTTCTCAACATTGCCGTTCGTATCCTTTGTATTAAGAGCTACGATGCCCAGTAACTTAGACAGGTCTTCCTGAGCATTGCCCGTACCGTTGGCACCGTCGGCCACGACTTTAATGTTCTCGGCCTTCGTCTGAAGATTATCCTCGACGCCGGTCAGGTAAACCTTATTTCCGCTGTCTACATCGGCAATATTGAAAGTCAAAGAATCGGCCGTAATGTAGATGTCATCAGGTTTCCAACTTGTGTCGCCGTCTTCTTTATAACCGCCAAAGTCCACCATGGCACCGGCACCCATATTGATATTGACATTGCCGGCAATGTTTGCACCATGTTGGACTCCATAGACACTAAGGCGTAAACTGCCGCCGTCTAAAACATCAACCTCGTTTAATTCGAAAGTCGATCTTTCTGTGTTTGAGCCGTTAGTCTGAAGGTTAAGAACCGAATCCTTTTCAACCTTAAGTTGATTGATCTTTATCGTTCCTGCCTTATTGGATTGAACGAGTCCTTTGCTACCAATGACTGTGACCTGCGACAATTCCAACGTGCCGGCGGCATCGAATTCAACACGAGCATCTTGCGCAGTTCCAGTTCGCTTCAGAGTAATCGGAGCATCAATTATTAGGCCACCGGCTCCCACAACCAAACCAGTCTTTGCGCCTTGGGACTCAACAAGAATTGCATCAACTTCTTCAAGAGTCTTTTGATTGGTAACTACCAACCCAGTTTCGTTTGTCGTTCCAACAATCGTAAGCAGTTTCGTTTGGATAATCGTATTCTTAAGTTCCACGTCGTATGTATTCTTGCCAGTGCCTCGATAAATGAATGCATGATCAGCTTGAATCGTGCCTTGGAAAACAGGTATCGGGCTATTCGTTGTCAGGATGTCTAATGTCTGGGTATGAATGGAGCCATTCTCACCCATGGCAAACTTGCCACCCTCAAGCTTGATTAGCTGATTTTCAACTGTCCCGTTCACGGTCAAAGTCGTTGTGTTGTCCGATGCGACAACATCTTCCTTATATGTGGTTTGTGCATCCACCACAACATCTTCGGCGTAAGCAAACCCCGTAGTCATCAACAAAGAGGCGGCCACGGCCGTCAAACTGAACATATTTTTGGTATTCATAACTATCACCACGAAACAACTTTAGAAAATGATGGTGTAAACTTCCGGATCGAAATAGTTGCACACTAAGATATACGTTTTCATTTACCCCCGCAAGCACAAGGGGTTTATAGCCCCCCAAGTCCGCTGTCAACCTTTTCAAGATATCAATTTCATTCAACCATAGCACTAAGGGTTTACCCCGAGATATTTCTGTAACAACATCTCCAAGTAGCGCAATGCATACTCAAATTTAGGATGGCAACTCCAAAAAAATCCGACTCCTGTACAAGCGCGGGTACGGTGACCATATTCAGATATGAAAATTTCAAATTTTTGAACAAATACCGGACAAGCTTGAACTCTTGACCGAGCATCGACTCAATTGCTCTCTAACTTCTTTGCCTGTTTTGACCGAAACCGCGAAAGTTTTTCTTACTCCACCCCCAAAATCCACGCGACAAATCGGCATCGTTGCTAAGATTGACGCCGCTCGCAAATTTGGATGCGTCAAACGAACAAGCCCTCGGACTGAAGGAAAGAAAAAATGGACGTCGCTCTGCTTACCGCCATCAAAAATTACTACACCGGCAAAAATCAAACGGATTTTTTGAATCGTTGTTACGAACTGTTAAAAAGGTACGGCAGCTCCAAAGGCTTTCGTCAAAAGACCTGGTGGACAAGCGACTTTTGCAAAGGTCAATTGGCAAGTTTCTTCACGAACAATCAAATGGCTCTGCTCGGTGCGTTACCGAGTCCAAAATTGCCCGCCGGCGACTGGGTCAACGACGAGATGCGAGCCTATTGCCACGAACACTTCGACGCTCCTGCTCTCGAAGATAAAGAGCTCTTCTTTACCTGGTTTACGGAAAACATTTGTAAACCCGAAGTGGCGCAATACTTCTTGGACAACTGGGACGAGCACCCCGACATCATTCATTTAAAGCTCTTTTGGTCGCACTTTAACGATCACAACTTCGAGGAATTTTGCGACGTCTTCTGGCGCTCGATGTTGCCGCTCGAAGCCAAGCTTCAGAACCCCGAGCACATCAAACAATATTTCCCGGTGCCCAAGTCGCTCACGGGCGGCCAAGATGCTGTCGACACCGAAGTCGTTCAAGAACAAGCCGTCGAAGTTGAAAGTCAAAGTTCCTCTGCCTCCGAAAACTCGACCGACGACGATATGAAATCTCCTGCGGTGACCGATTTGCCCGAAGAGATTGTCGACATGGACATGCGCTTCCGAGAAACCCGCGATCCGGATTTATGTCGTCAACTTGCCCAAGCACTGACCGGTATCGACTACTTGCATGCGGCCGCCGACTATTACTTTGAATTGGTCTTGATGTGCAAATCCCAAGACAAGGCAGAGTCCGCGTACTACGACCGCCTGTTGGCTACGGCACGCGCCGAAGGTCCGGATTGCGATATGGAACGTCTTGTTCAGGGATTCCAAAAAGCATTTCCTCAGACCAAGAAGCTTCAGACGCTCGACTTCGATCTTGCCGGTGCCTACGAGATCTTTAAGGACAAGAGTCGATGGCTCCCCATTTTCTCTGCCAAGCGCGAAGACTTCGGCCACGGTTGGGCCGATCAGGAAAAATACTTCAAGACCGAATGCAACAAGGTCATGGCGGGCAACAAGCTTTATGCCCTCGAGTACATTCACGGTGCAGTCGAGCTTTTGCCCGATAGCTTCACGCTGTTGCGCAACCTGGCTCAAACGCAATCGGCGCTCAAACTCGCCATGTCCGCGAGCATGAGCTATGAATTGGTCTCCAGAATCGACCCCAGCCGCAAAAGTGCCGCCGAGGCAAAATGCCGCTCCGTGTCCTGCCTGATCGATGCCAAGCTCTATGATCAAGCTGCCATCGAGTTATCGGGCTTGAAAAAATTCGGCTCCGTCGATCGAGATGAAATCAGTCGGCTGAGCAAATACATAGAGCTGGGGCAAAAAGAGCTTGATCGACAACTTGCCCAAGCCGAAGTCGAAGAGCCCAAGGACGAAGTACCGGCATCGCAAACCCAAAGCGATGTTGTCGCGCCTATCCAATCGGCCACCCCGATGCAACCCGTTTCCACCGAGTCTCACCCGACTTGGCCCGAAGGCATGGACGACGATGTGCCGCCCATGCGGTTGCCCACGCGCTTAATCGGGTATGTAAAACGCCTGTCTGGCTTCATCAATTTCTGGCCACAGTATTATCAAGTCGACGGCAATTGGTACCTGCTAACCGATGACCAAGCTAAATTGCGGTTTGAAACCAAAGGTGCACTGAATCTACGCTTTAATAAGCACGAAGAGCCAAGCGCACTTAAAGACAGCTACCCCTTTGTCGTGGTTCTTCAGAGTCCAAGTCAATTGCGTCCGACTGGAAATCCCAATTACACCGTTTGTATCGATCCCAAGATCGGCAAAGAAGTGCAACCTTTGAGTAACGCCGGTTACGTCGTTGCCTACCCGTGCCAGAATCACATCGATCTGACCTCGGGCACCGATGTCACGGTCACCTTGGGCGCCACCCAAGTCGATACCGGGGAAGATGTTTTAAGCAACCTCGACGTGGTCTTGGCTGTCGAAGGCGGCTTTGCCGGACCTTTCCGCATGCTTGCCACCGCCAACGGACAACTCTATATTCCGGCCGTCAAGGTGGAAGCGTTAACTGCGGTCAATTTCTGGAAACAGAATAACGGCAAGGGTGTTTTGCCTGCAGCGACTTCGGGAAAAAACAACGAAACGGTGCACTACCAAATCGCACTCGTGCACGACAAAAAGCTCTTTACCAAAGGCACGATCGATTTGTTAAGCCCCGAAGAGGTGTTGCGCATTACGCTCAACAAAACCTCGGGCTTTACCACAATTGCCGATGTCAAAGAGTTTGTGAGAACAAGCGATTCGCTGTTAATCAATAACGAAGCGCGTCGCGCCCGCGTCTTGGCGTTGCTCGACAAAATGCCCGAACTCGAAAACTTCTCGCAGTCCGTGCAAGATGCCGCCATTGAAGCTGCCGTGCGCGCCGTTGCCAAAGAAGCCGCAAGCGACGCTAAGCCTTTGACGGACGCTTTCGTCAAGGCCGTTGCCCAGTCCAAAAACCTCAAAGGTTTGGAAGCGCAACTCAAACAAAACGAAGACGAAATCCGCGCCGACTATCAGGCGCGCATTCAAAGCGCCAAGACCGAGTTTGAAAAAGCTTCGCGCGACATTGAAAAAGAACTCAAGGCTCGCCAAGCCGATTTGACCAAGGTCGAGACCGAAATCGAAAAGAAAGAAGCTTTCTGGAAGTCGGAGTTCGAAAGTTTTGTCAAGGCCGCCAAGGATCAAATCACCGAGCATCGCTTGTCGCCCTACTTTGACGAATTGACCGGTGTTGCAGCCGCAACCGGCACCGTAACTCGCCCGTGCGCCGAAGGCGAAATCGATTATGGGGCTCGCGCTCAGGCAATCGTCAAATCCGTACCCAAGCACCGTTTGGCGCCGGCAGAACTCAGAAACCATATCATCACGGCTTTCCAGGCTCGACGCGGCTATACGCACGACGAAGTCGTCAATTTGTGCGTGAGTTTAGCGAACAACTTCCTCACCATCTTTGCGGGCGACCCCGGTATCGGCAAGACCACGGCCTGCCATGTCTTGGGCGACGTTCTGGGTTTATCCGACCTAAGCGCCTCTTTGGCAGGCTCTACCCTGTGGGACGCCGATGCCGCCAAGCGCTTCTTGCAGGTGCCGGTGGAACGCGGTTGGACCAGTAAACGAGACTTCTTGGGGTACTTCAACCCCTTGACGCAAAAGTTCAGTTCGCCCGACAAGCGCCGCTACGAAGCCTTCCGCCTGCTTGACAAGGAGGCGTCTTTAGGCAAAGACAAGGTATTGCCCTTTGTGTTCCTCTTGGACGAAGCCAACTTGAGTTCGATGGAATACTACTGGGCCGACTTCATGGGCTTTTGCGGCAACGACGACGCGGCCAAGCGAGAAATCGTTTTGGGCGACAACGAAGTCATTGCGATTCCCGATCACTTGCGCTTTTTGGCAACGATCAACGTCGACGATACGACCGAAACCTTATCGCCGCGCCTACTTGACCGCGCCTGGATCATTCGCCTGCCCGAACCCAAGTTTGATACGGTCACGCGCGAAGGTAACGAAAAGAAAGCCGTGCTTTGGAGCGACTTTCAAGCCGCTTTCGGCTGCCCGCAAGGCAAGACCCTTGCCAAGGTTGTCGAGCTCGATCCGATTTACGCCGAATTCAAGGCCGCAGGCGTCAACGTTTCCATGCGCAGCCAACGCGCCATCGCGAAGTTTGTCGCGGCAGGCGAATCGCTTTTTGACGGACGCCGTACCACGGCCGTGGACTATGCCATCGCGCAAAAGTTGCTACCCATGATTCGCGCAAGCGGCGCCCTTTTCCATCAACGTCTGGAAAAGCTCAAAGGTGTCTGCGCCCAATATCCGACCACTTGCGCCATCATCGACTCGATTATGACGCGCGGGGAAAACAACCTTAACTTCTATCAGTTCTTCTAAGAGATGACGGGACTGATAGGACAATTGACGCTCACGACCTCAAAGGGAGTTTCCTTCCCTTTGAGCGTTTGCGGCTACCCGCCGACCGAAGACCTTGAGACGATTTTAAAGCGCAAGGTTAGCCCAAGCGCACGCTTAAAACTTGCCTTTACCTTTGAGGCAAAGGACGGCTACGCCAAATCGCTCGGCCAAGGCGACATCACCGTCAAGGTTTATGCCGGCAAAGAGAAGTTGTGCGAAACGATGCCGGAGTGCACTGCCGGCGACGAGAGCTTTTCTTTTACCGTCAAAACCAAGGCCGCAACGCTTGTCGACGTGGTGGGACCGGTAGCTTTAAAGGTGGTGATCTCAAACGCCTTTGACGTCACGGAAACGCTTTTCACACAAAGCATCTTTGTCGGATTTGAAAATTCCGGCCACGGTTTGCGTTTGAAAGACATGCTCTGGTTTATCTATGACCGAGCCCATCTTCTGATGCACGCAGCCGGGCCCAACGCCATTCGCAAAGATTCGGGGGCTCAAGACCGAAAACCGGATACGGTTTCCAAACGCGAGACCGGCGACTTCGTACTGACAGCCGTCACTGCGCGTGAGAGTCAACGCAACCTCAAGGATCAAATTGCACTCATTGCCAAAGTGATTCAAACGTTCGGGCAACTGAGAAACTACTTTGAGAGAAACGCGCGCTTTCGGTTGCAACACCGGCATCGCTTAACGGCCTTTACGCGCGTGCAGGCCGTCACGCACCGCACGTTGGAGTTTATTGCCAACCATCCGCAGTACTTGGTGCCCACGCACGAAGAAACCGGGATTCGGTTCGGTAATCGCAACTACGTGCCAGACGTCACCACGGACGAAAGCCTGCACAAGAGCTACAAGATTTACGAAAACCAAAGCTTGGTCAACTTCCTCGTGACGGTTTGGCAAACGTGTCGCAACCTCTCGCAAAAGGTCGTGGCGCACCCCGACTCGATCTATAGTCAGACGATTTTGGCCGACTTGAAAGATCGAGACGTCTTTGCGTCGCAATTGGAAGGGTTGGTCGAAGTGTATTGCCGTCTCTTTGGGATTGACGAGAGAACGGCGCTCACAACATTACCCGAACCCACCTCGATTTTTTGCTCCTCGGCACACTACCGCTCGGTCTACGAACTCATGCGCGAGTGGTTCGATTGCAAGCGCGTCACGCCCGAAGAAGAGTCGTATGTGGAAAGCGTCTCGAACTCCTCTCGCTTGTACGAGCACTACGTCTTGGCGCAACTGGTGAGCGTTCTCGAACCTCACTTGACGGACAAACGTCGCGTTGTCTACCCGGGCGTCCGAGATAACCGTTATGAAACGCAAACGTGCAATGTCTTTACGTTTGCTTGTGAAGACAAGCGCATCACCCTTTATTACGAACCCGCGATAGCAGCGGGCCGCCTTGAGAACAACGACGTGGGGCTTGTTCGTACCGTAACGCTTGATTACGCCAACGACGGCACGCCGTTACATACGGAGAGCGAACAGTACTGGACGCCGGACTATGTCATCAAAATTGAAGAGAAGGGGCAAACGCGCTTTTGGATTGCCGACGCCAAATATTCCGTTTGGACCACGGCAGTCAAAGAGTACGCCCAGCAGGTGTTTTTCAACTACTTGCTGGCCACGTCGCCCGCAGATCCCAAAGATTCGGTCGCCGGGCTCATCCTCTTTTGCGGCAAAGACAATGTCAACGCCAAAGAGCGCGCATTGGCCGCTCCTTACAACTTACGCAATCTCGACAACCCCGCACACGCATCGGCGCGCGGCAATCGGTTGCAGGTTTTGACGCTTGCGGCAGGCGATATCGGCAAAGACAAAACTGCCCTGGAAAATTGGCTCAGCATGCTTTAGCACCCGGAAAGCAAAACGGCCTCAACCATAGCTCGGTTGAAGCCGCTTTATAAAGGAGGATTAGATGCTCGAACCATCTAAGTCCGCCATCACGGTACGTGTTCTTCGCGTCCTTGTCAAGGTTCTCCTTGTCATCGCGTTGCTCCTCGTGCCCATGAGCGCGTATTCATTCCGACCATCGGAACCCCGGGTGGGCAAGCACGCCTGGGGGTTACGTGTTTTTTCTGCGCACTTCCCATTTTACCCGCGCCGAAGTAAAAATGTCGGAAAAAGTCCACTTAATTCATCGAGCACCGCCTGCCCCGGATAATCCGCTACAACGTTATCCAACCCCAAATCAATTCCGGGCGCCTTTCTAAAAATCTGCAAGGCATAGTTGGTACAACCGCGTGCTTTCAGCCAATAGGCAAGCTCCAGAATCTGCTCGGGCGTCAGGTAATCGGGATGCGCTGTCGTGCGGGCTTCGTATCGAACACCGGCTTTAAGAATGATTTCAAAGCTCTCGATGAAATGTTCGAGCGCTTTAGGCGTTTGCACCACACGATTAAAGTGATCGGGATGCATCGTCGCCTTGACGTCCAACCCCACCCAATCGACATTGTCAATCACGGATTGGAGATGCTCGGGGTAAGCGCCCGAAGTATGCAACCCCACGCACATCCCCAAGGCTTTGACTTCGGAAACGGCAGCCGGCAACGCGGGATCGACACAAGGCTCGCCCCCGGAAAAAACCACCCCGTCCAAAAGCCCCTGACGGCGCTTTAAAAGGTCGATCACGCGCGCCCAGTCGGTGTCGCCCTCTTGAGGACGGCGATCCTGCATCCACGGATTTTGGCAATAGACGCACTTCCAGGGACAACCGCGCACGAAGACCACGGCAGATAATTTGC
>JAUNOJ010000229.1 GCA_030531135.1 Sutterellaceae bacterium
GGGGCGGCACGCCGAGTTTGATGACGCCTGCAGGGTTCGATTACCTGATGAACGGAATTCGGAGATATGCGACGCTTTCCGACGATTGCGAAATCACAATGGAAGCCAATCCCGGCACGGTGGAACAAGCGAAATTCAAAAGCTTTGCCGACAGCGGCGTCAATCGTTTTTCGATCGGTATTCAAAGTTTTAACGACGTGTTCTTAGAGCGCCTCGGGCGCATCCATTCGGCTTCGGAAGCACACAAGGCGGTGGATGCCGCTTTAAACTGCGTGGAAAACGTCAACTTGGACGTGATGTATGCACTACCCGGTCAAACGATGGAGAACATGCAAGCCGACGTTGAAACGGCAATATCCAAAGGCACGCCTCACTTGTCGCTTTATGAACTGACGATCGAAGAAGGAACGGCATTTGCCAAACGCGTGCCCGAAAACCTTCCGGAAGGGGACGACGCGGCCGACATGAGCGAGTGGATTTGGGCAAGGACTGCCGAGGCAGGGTTCGAACACTATGAAATTTCGGGCTACGCCAAACCGAATCGCCGCTGCCGCCACAACCTCACGTATTGGACTTTCGGAGACTATTTGGGAATCGGCGCAGGTGCGCACGGCAAGTACACGATCGACGGTCAAATTTATCGTACCGTGAGAGTCTCCAATCCGATGCGTTACATGGAGGATGCGGCCAAGCTTAAGTTTTTTAATCAGAAGTTTGCGGTCGAAAAACAAGACTACGCATTTGAATTTATGTTGAACGCCCTGCGCTTGACCGATGGCGTCGCAACGGACGTTTGGAAGAAAAGAACGGGGTTGCCGCTCTCGACAATTGAAAAGACGCTCTCCGAACTTAAAGCCGAAGGGCTGCTGGTCGATTGTAAAGACAGGATCGCAGCCACCGACTTGGGACATCGTTTTTTAAGCAACGTGCAGGAAAGATTTTTGGCTGTCGAAGCCGACGACTAAAGAAAGAGGCTATGGGAAAGAAACTTCGTATCATCAAAGGATTGAGTGTCGCGGGGCTCATTGCATTGCTCGCAGCCTGCGGCTCCGTGTCGCAACGTCAACCCGATTGGATGAAGGATTATCCGATCACATCGGGCATCGTTCGCTTCAAACCGGTTGCCTTTGAAGAAATGCCCTCGACCGAAAGAGCCGATTGGGCCAACGCCCTGAGTGCGTTTCGCATTTCGTGTACGGCCATGAGTCGCAAAAATCTTTGGCAGGAGGCTTGTGCACAAGCGCAGTTTGTCAACGAAGACGAGGCGTATGAATTTTTCCGCAATGCGTTTGACGCCTATCGCGTGGGCTATGTCGAAGGCGAGCAATTCAGCGAAACGGGACTTGCCACGGGCTACTACGAGCCGATGTTGCGAGGAAGCCTTACGCGGCACGATCAATTTCAATATCCGATTTACGGTATTCCCGACGATTTGATCGTGGTCGATTTGACGGAACTCCATCCGCAATTGAAGGGGCTGCGTTTAAGAGGCAAGGTTGTGGGCAGAAAGCTCGTGCCCTACGACACGCGCGGCGGCATTGAAAAGCGAGCCGATTTAAAAGAAAGCAATGTGCTTTGCTGGGTCGACAATGCCGTGGAGGCTTTTTTCCTGCAGATTCAGGGATCTGGTCGCATTTTGCTCGAAGACGGCTCGTTTATGCGCGTGGGCTACGGGGATCAAAACGGGCACCCTTATATGGCGATCGGCACGTGGCTCATTCAAAACGCCGGTTTGCAACGTTCGGAAATGAGCATGCAACGCATCAAACAGTGGGTAAACGACAACCCCAAACGCACGAGCGAGTTGCTCAACACCAACCCGAGTTTCGTCTTTTTCCAGAAGCGAGAAGGCTTTGCCGACGACGACGGTCCTTTGGGCGCGCAGGAAGTGCCCTTGACGGCAGGCGCTTCGGTGGCGGTCGATCGCCGCTACTGGCCGCTGGGGTTGCCCTTCGTGCTTGACGTCAAGCAGGAAAATCCCGATTTGGCCTTTACGCGCCCGGTCATTGCACAGGATACGGGCGGCGCCATCAAGGGCGCCGTACGCTTCGATTACTTCTGGGGGTACGGCGACTTGGCCGGAGAACAGGCAGGGGCTCAAAAGAGTCAAGTCACGGCTTGGGTCTTGGTGCCCAAAGGCAAGACGCCTACCGATCTGAGATGAGTTATTGGTTATAATCGCCAAACCCGATTTTGAATTGTGAGGCAACAAACGTTTGTTTGCGGTCTCTTATTAGGAAGAAATAACATGTCTGAAGAAACTCAAGTTGTCAATGCCAACCCCGACGAAGCCCCGGAACCTCTGGTCTTTACCGATGCTTGCGTGGCCAAAGTAAAGGAACTGTTGGCTGAAGAAGAAAACCCCAACATGCCGCTGCGCGTTTTCGTTCAGGGCGGCGGTTGCCAGGGCTTTCAGTACGGCTTTCAGTTTGAAGAAAAGCCCGAAGCCGACGATCAGATCATCGAGCGCGACGGCGTAACGTTCTTGGTGGACTCTCTGTCCATGCAGTACTTGGTCGGTGCCGAAATCGACTTCAAGGACGACTTGGAAGGTTCGCAGTTTGTGATTCGCAATCCCAATGCCGTGACTTCTTGTTCTTGCGGTTCGTCCTTCTCCGTGTAAGCGACGAAATTCACCTAGAAAAAAGCTCTCAAAACCGAGGCAGACCGAGCGTTTGTCTCGGTTTTGTCATTTCCGGCAAACAAATTTGTAAATTATTCGGGAATTCCCCACATATTTTTCGTGTGTAAAGGGAAAGTTGGCGGTAACATACATACAATGTCGTAAGGAATTGTTGCAGGGTGCATTTGCGTGTGTCTGTAACAAAAAATAAAAAGAATTCTCGCATTGTGAGATTTCGAAAACAAAGATGAACCACCGGAGGTTTTATGTCGATTCTTTCTTGGGTTGCCGTACTGGTCATTTTCGTGACCGTTTGGGCCCTGATCAAGCGCTTTGAAACGCGCATGGTGTTGATCGCCGCAGGCTTGTTCCTGTGCTTGATCAGCTGGGACTTCATGACGGGCTTGAACCAGTTCGCCAAGTCCATGACCAATAACTCGCTCATCATGGCAATCTGCGGCTCGATGGGCTTTGCTTTTGCTGCCAGTTTCACGCAGTGCGACCGCTCGCTCGTTCACTACTTGGCCAGTCCCATTCGCGGTTTGGGTATCTTCCTCATCCCGATTTGCACGGCCATCACCTTCTTTGTGAACATCGCTATTCCTTCCGCAGCAGGCTGTGCCGCTGCCGTGGGCTCCACCTTGATTCCCGTGATGCTTCGCGCCAAGATTAAGCCGGCTGCCG
>JAUNOJ010000230.1 GCA_030531135.1 Sutterellaceae bacterium
GGTTTCACGGACATCAAAAAGTTTTTGTGTGCGAACAAAGCCGTCGGGTGCAAAATTGGTGACGGTGTCGTTGACGGTCGAGCAGCCCGACAGAAGCACCGCGACCGATATGGCGACAAACAATTGAGAACGGTTGATCATGTGTTTTTATCCCGTAAAAATCAGTAGATGAAGTCGCCTGCCTTGGGAGCCGAGGCCGATACGCTCGGATTGGCATTGAGGAAAAGGCGTTCAAAAAGCGTCGGAATCCAGACGTTTTCATTGGGCAGGCGATACGGTTCGCCCGAGGGCGTCGAGATAAATGCCGTTGCAATGATTAAAAGTTCCGTTTCGCCGCGCTCAAAGGCTTTGGAGCGTGCCAAGGCGCCCAAAATCGGCACGTCGCCTAGGCCCGGGATTTTGTTGACGGTATTGGAAAAGTCGTTTTTCAACAGTCCGGCGATGGCAAAGCTCTGACCCGAAGCCAACTCAATCGTGCTTTCGGCACGGCGTACCACAAAGCCCGGTTGCGTGATGCCGTTGACCATGATGCCGTTGGCGGTACTGGGCTCCGAGACTTCGGGACGCAAACGCAGACTGATGCGATTGCCCGACAAAATGGTGGGTGTTACGGACAAAATCACGCCGTAATCCTTAAATTCAATATTCGGAGTGTCTGCATCCGACCAAGTGGCAAAGGGGACTTGACCGCCGGCGATAAAGTTGGCTGTTTCACCCGATACAACCGATAGATTGGGTTCGGCCAAAATGGAAATGAGCTCTTCTTTTGCAAGCGCATCCACCGTTGTCGTCGACTTGAAGTGTAAGGGAGACGTGTCTTCGATGCCGGGACCGTTTTCTAAAATGCCGCCCAATACAGAGGAGATACCGAACTTGCCGTCGCCGCTCTTGTAGGTCGCACCCCAGCGAATGCCGAGTTGATCGGTGAGATTGCGGTTGACTTCGGCAATACGCACGCGAACCGTCACTTGGTTGGGGGTGGTGATTGTCAGTTGGTTGATGACCTTGCCGATGCGTGTGCCCAAAATCCCCTTACCGGTCGCAGCGCCGCTTGAGGACGAGCCGCCTGAACTGCCTTGTGAACCTTGCATGCTACCCGAATCGGAACCCGAGCCGGAACCGCCGCTTTCGGGTTGTCCGCCCTGAGCGGCCTGACCGGGATTGGTTTGCAGCATCGATTGAACAAAGGAGATGACGCCGGCCGCTTCCTGTGCTGTCGGAATATTGCCACGCACGGCCACTCCGTCGTTGAGGCTCACAAGAGTGAGTTTGTATTGCGGGTAGGATTTGGCCAAAGTGGCTTGCATGCTTTTGACGTCATAGCTTACGCGCACCTTAGCTTTAAAGGTTGCTTTGCCGGATTCGTCCATGGCAAACAGCGTCGTTTCTCCGGGGAAAAGGCCGAAAACGATGAGTTTTCGACTGTTGACCAAGCGGTAGCTGGCAATGCCCGGATTGGCGATAAATACCGTGCGGGCTTCGTTCGGGAATTCGACTGTCACACCTTGGTTTAAGGCGATGTCAAGGTTGCGAGCGGCAGTTTCGACCGTGTAGGTCGCATCGGCCGCGGTAGCGGCGACAGTTGCAGTTGCCAGTGTCATGGCAAGTACAGCGGATTGTACGAGTCGAGAGAGTTTTGTCATCTGTCAATACGTTTTTTAGGTGTAAAAACCCCTACCGGGGCGATGTGGACCGCCTCGGAAAGTGCTTCGAAAATCGGTGGAATCGTTAAGACTTAGGGCGCTGTTTCTTGGCTTTCTGCACCGTAGTAAGTCTTGATTTCAGGTGCCTTTGGGACAACCTTCGGAACCGGGATCGGCACGATTTCGGCTACGGTCGTTACTCCCGAATTGGATGCAACGGCAGTCGGTTCCTGACTGTCGGCCAAATTTCTCAGGCTCAGAGACAGTTCGCCGGCGTTGCGCGCTACGGTCAGGATTTCCGCTGCTTTGGGCGTGACTTCCAATGTCACCGTTCCCTTGGTGCCTGCGACCGGACGTTGACCTTTCTGCGTTTCCTCGGCCGTTCTGAAACCGCGTGCGTCAATGGTCTTATCCACGGCAATGACGCGCACATTCGTCAGAAGCGTTTGTGCAGAGCGAAATGCTTGCGTACCGGGTGCACCGATACCGAATTTTCCGGACAAGATGACGTCGACACGATTGCCGGGACGCAATAGACCGGCTCCTCCCGTGACGTTATCGACTTGAATCGTAAAAGCTCGCATGCCGCTACGCAGTACGGCAGACAAAAATTCCGGGTCGTCGCGCAAAATCAACTCGTCGGCTTGCAAGGTTTCGCCGGCTTTGAGTTGACGCTTTAAAAGCGCTCCGTCCAAAGAAACTTGATTTTTATCGGATCGAACAAAGTAGCCTTGTGGGGCATCGACCGTAGAGACGGCTTTCCATTCGATGTCGCGTGCAAGAACAAAGTCGCCCGTGTCGATTGCGCGAGAAGCGACGGCAACGGTGACGGTGTCATAGCTTTTAGCTTGTGCCGTTGCGGTCGGTGCAGTGCCTTTTAAACCATAAAACGCAATGGCGCCTACGGCGGCAATACCGACAACCGAAACGATAACAGAGGATTTTTTCATAACAAACAATTCAAGCAAAATGGGTTTCAAACGGCACTCATCGTCAAAATACCGAACGCAGAGGCGATCGCCACACCGTAGGGCAAGGTGCAAGTGCGATTTTCTGAAAAACGGTTTTTAACGATGTAAACCGCCGCCAGAATGCCGCCGGAAACGGCGGTCAATCCGACAAGATCAATCCAGTAGGTCGGGCAAAAGAGGGCGAGTGCGGCAAGAAATTTTGCGTCTCCGGCCCCCCAAACATTCATCACCGTCTAGATAAAGCCGACGACCAAAAGGCAGACGGCAGGCCCCCAGCCTGCAGACAAGACGCCCGTGAGCGAGCCGGCTCGAACAATCGAAAAAACAATTGCCGTCGCCACAAGCAATACAGGAACGTCATTGGGAATTTCGCGACGACGGATATCGCACACGCAAGCTCGCAGACACAATGCCACACAAAGGGCAACTGCCAAAAGCGAAAAGGGGGAAGGTAAAGCAGATGAAAGCACAAGCTCGACACCGAAAACCAAGTTCGTCGGATTACTTGCCGGCCTGTTGAGGCAATTGTTGTGTGATGGATTCGAACAACCCGCTGATGGCTGTTGAGAAAGGACCGTCGGAAGACACGAGCGCGCCGATGACGATTGCGACACCGGCAGCAAGAATACCGTATTCGATTGCAGTCACAGCTCGCTTGTTAAGTGCAAATATCTTGATGGCGGCGAAGGA
>JAUNOJ010000231.1 GCA_030531135.1 Sutterellaceae bacterium
AACCACCCCATGCGGCCGTCGGGCGTCCAGTTCCAAACGGCGCCGCTTTGCCCGGCACCGTGCATGAGAATCACCGGCGTTTTCTTGGCTTTGACGTGCGGCACCATGTATTCGACATACATTTGGTTCACCGTTGCCGTATCGGCCGGGCGTTGACTGCCCATTTCCTCAAAGGTTTGAGAAGCTTTTTCGCCGCCCACGTAAAAAGCGCCTTGGGACTCTAAAACCAACGGCGTATTGCCGGGCTTAGGCAACGTCAGGGCGCCGGCAGAGGAACCGACACCGGCCAAACTCAACGCAACACCGGCAACACAAAAATTTTTGATCGTCAACATCGTTTCTCCTCCCAAATCATGCGAAGACCGGATGTTTTATTTGTGCCTTCGCAACGAAATCGTCTAAGGCTACTCCCACCACTCGCGGTGCGTCAAATACCACTCGATCGTTTCTTTGAGTCCGGCATCAAAGTCGGTATGTTGCGGCTTCCAATCGAGTTCTCGCATCAGTTTGGATGCGTCGATCGCATAGCGCCGATCGTGCCCCGGACGATCCTGTACCCAATCGAAATAGTCCGGCGGACAATTCATTTCACGCAAAATTGCATTGAGAATCGCAATATTGCTACGCTCGCCGTCGGCGCCGATCAAATAGGTTTCTCCCAAACGACCGCGCGTCAAAATCGCCCAGACGGCTGAGCTGTGATCTTCCACATGAATCCAGTCGCGTACATTTTTGCCGTCGCCGTAAAGTTTGGGCTTTTGGCCGCGCAAAATATTGGTGATCTGGCGCGGAATGAACTTTTCGATATGCTGTCTCGGACCGTAGTTATTCGAGCAATTGGAAATCGTCACCGGCACGCGGTACGTGCGAAACCATGCGCGCACGAGCATGTCGCTGGCGGCTTTCGTGGAGCTATAGGGACTCGACGGTCGATAGGCAGTTTCCTCGGTAAAGCGCTCGGGACTGTCCAACCCCAAGTCGCCGAAAACCTCATCGGTCGAGATGTGATGAAAACGCACCCCGAATTTATGTGCGGCTTGCAGCAACGTAAACGTCCCCGTCACGTTGGTGCGTACAAAAGGCGTGGGATCGGCAATGGAGTTGTCGTTATGGCTTTCGGCGGCGAAATGCACGCAAGCGTCCGTTTGGCTGAAAAGCTCGTCGACCAACGCCTGATCGCAAATGTCGCCGTGCACAAAGGTCAGTCGCTCGGAATCAATGCCGTCAAGATTGTGAAGGTTTCCTGCGTAAGTTAAGGCATCGAGCACGGTGACGTGCACGTCGGAGCAGTTTTGCACCACCCAATGCACGAAATTGGAGCCGACAAAACCGGCAGCGCCCGTGACGAGAAGTTTTTGCGGATGAAACGATCCGTGAAGAGTTGCCATCAAATTACCTTGACAAGTACGATGCATCATAGGGCTAAGTCTTTGCAAATGCCGCCCTATTGCGGAAATTTGCGAGCATTTTAGCCCAATCTGCAAAGGCACTTGTTTTTGCAAAGCCTAACCACGCATTATTTTTCAAGCCTCGGTAAACTCCACGAAAACGGAGTCAATGGATGAGCAATACCTGCCAGTTCAAAATCAAATACGATGGTCCCGCACTGAGCGAAAGCTCTATAGCCGTATCCGACCTCGCCCCTGCTTTACTCAATCTCAGCGAAGCTTTATCGTCTTTAAACGAATTGGTCAACAAAGACACAAGCAAAGTTTCCCTTGAAGTTAAAGCCTTTAATCAGGGGTGCTTTATTGTTGACTTCGTTCTCAACATGGATGTTTTGTCCCAAATCGGAGCACTTTTCACCAGTGTCGCGGTCGCAGGGACCTGTAACGCCTACACACTTTTGAAATGTGTCGTTGACATGGTTTCGCTCAAAAAATGGATCGCCGGTCGCAAAGCCGATAAAGTGACTTTTTCCGATGACAATCAATCCGTCACGATCTTTATCGACAATAGTACAAAACCGTCAATAACATTACCTATCAAGCGTGGAAGAACCCGAAAGTTAATGTTGCATGCTCGAAAATAGTTGAACCGCTTAGAAGCGAAGGTTTGGATAGCGTCACTATCAGTGGTGAAATGTTCGAAGAGTCTTTTACCAAAGAAGATTTGGGTGCTATATCTGCAGCTCCCGATGAGGTGACTCTCACTTGTAGCGTTGACAAAAGAATCTTGATGATCGAGACGGCGGCATTTAAAGACCGTGCTAAATGGAAGGTCAAAATCGGCGAACAAAATTCAGCATTTGTAACGATTAATGATCCGGAATTTCTAGCCAGAATCGACTCAGGTATGGAACACTTCGGAAAAGGCGATGTTTTGCTCGTTGATTTAGAAACCAAACAGACTTTAAGCAATGGCAAGATAATGCTCGATTACTCTATTTTGAAGGTGCACGAGCATAAGACTTCTGCAGAACAGTTATCGTTGTTCTAAGCATCCCTAACAAAAGGCCCGAGGTTGAAAAACTCTCGGGCTCTTTAGTTTCTGGCGGAGGCGGTGGAATCTAAACACTCCTTATATTACGGGGATCAACAGCATGTTTGAATTTTTGTGTACCGTTTTGTGTACCAGCACTAGCGAAATCTTCAAATTAACGCGTCCCAAAATACGCCGCCAAACCATCTTTCTTCACTGCGATTCTATCAGATAGGCCTGCACCTTCTGCAAGAAGTTCGACACTCTCTGCGAGTAGTCCTTGGCAGCTGGCGAGTCGCTTTTCAATAGTTCCGCAGGAGGAGTTACCGGCTGCGGGCAATCGGGAACGACGGGCAAGTTCGTCGCGCAACCGGATAGCATCATCAGCCAGATCACGCTGCATGTTTTCGCTTTCGCGCAGTTGAGCCAAAAGATTCGATGTTGCCTTTGCATAGTCGTCCCGCTCCTTTTGCAGTTGTCCTTTCAGTTGCTCGGCTTGAACACGCGCCTGCCTTTCATGGTCAGCGACCATCGTGGCAATCTTCGCATCGTACTTGTAGCTGGCATAAAAATAGCCAACACCAAACAAACCCCAAGCGACAAGCATCCACGCTAAGACTTTAAGGTAGTCTTTGAAAAAATCAGCCATATCAGAACAAGAGATATCCGGCGCCGATGCCAAGGCAGAAAGCGACCACGCTCACGCCGATCCAAAACTTGCGCACCTTGCGGCGAGTCTCAGTGTCGAGCTTTGCCTTCTCGGCTTCGATTTTGGTCTTGAGCTCGTCGGTGAGTTCGTTGGCTTTGATGCCAGCGTCTTTTAAAAATTCATCAAGAGACATTTCACACTCCTATTTAGAATGAAGATCAATTC
>JAUNOJ010000232.1 GCA_030531135.1 Sutterellaceae bacterium
CGTGGGCTCGACCGCCGTTCGCAGCTATTCGACAGGATCGGCGCAAGCAGGCTACGACTACGTGCAGTTGTTAAACGAATCGGTGAGGCGTTATGGTGCCGAAATACGTTTTCGTACCCGTGCCGAAACGCTCATTTATGACGAAGATCCCATGCGTATTACGGGTGTTTTGGCCACCAATCCCGACGGATCCCGCATACTGATTCAGGCGCGTGCCGTGATTTTGGCTACCGGCGGCTTTCAGGCCGATCCCCAAATGCGTGCGCGATTCTGTCCCAACATCGACCCGCAAATGCACACCACGGCCAACCCGAGCGGTCGTTTTTCGGACGGCGCTACCGGCGACGGGATCGTGATGGCCGAGCGTTTGAACGCCAAACTTGTCGATACGCAATACGTACAGATTCTGCCGTTTGCGGGCGGCCGTTTGCTTGACTATGCAGGCGGAGAAATTTGGCTTAACGTCTTGGGCGAGCGCTTTGTCAACGAAGGCACCGTGTCATTCAGCAGCCTTTACAGCGTCATTGAAAAGCAACCCGATCAGGTGATGTGGGCCATTTCCGACTCCAAATCCAAAAAGGGCGCCACGTTGGGCACAAAATTGCATCAGGGCATTGTGAAATTGGCCGACTCGGTGGAAGAAATGGCCAAAGGTATGGACATTTCTTCGACGGTTCTGAAGCAAACGCTCGATCGCTACAACAAATCGGTCGTCAACAACTACGACAGTCAGTTCGATCTGCCCTTTAAGGCTGAGACGATCGACACACCGCCCTACTACTACGGCAAAGAAACATTCAGTCTGCATTATTGCTGCGGCGGCATTGCCATTGACACCAAAGCGCGGGTACTCAACACCAACGACCGGGTGATTTTCGGGCTTTATGCCGCAGGCGAAGTCACGGGGGGCGTGCACGGCGCCGATCGCTTGGGCGGACACGGCCTCATCGACTGCTTTGTCTTCGGGCGCATTGCAGGGGCACACGCCGCCATGATTGCAACCTGATCGGACGGCTGTTTTCTCATTTTGCTTTTGCGTTTTTTGTGCATCGGTCAGCCAACGGCAGCCGAGACTGGCATATTTTTTCCGCTTAACAACTCGTATTGCGGTTGTTAAGTCAAAAGTCGAGCCAAAGCGACGCTTTTACATCTAACGGATACCTCCCGCGGGCGGTATCCCGTTCTTTAAGGGACTTTTAAGATATCGCTTAAGTGAAGCAAGACAATCTCCTTAGTCCAAACGAAGGAGAACGTCTTAGATAACTGAAAACCGAGTGTCCCTTTCAAAAGCGCTTGATGCTGATGAATCCGGCACCTGATAAAGAAAGACTCTTTCAGGAGAAAAGTCCATGTCTGTAAAGCAAGCCCTGTATGCATTGGCTTTGGGTTCGGTCTTTGCCGCTTCGGTTGCAACGGCTGCCATGCCCACCGCCGCCAAAGGCCCCCATACCAGCGTTCCCTGCACGATGTGCCACCAAAACGGCCAAATGACCGCTCCGGCCAACACCACGTGCTTCCAGTGCCACCAGTCTTATGACGCCGTGGCCAAGAAGACCGAAAAGTTGGTTCCGAATCCGCACTTCAATCACCGCGGTGAACAGAGCTGCAACAACTGCCACAAGATGCATCAGGATTCTCGCGTCGAATGCAACGACTGCCACACCTTTAAGAACCTGAACTTGAAGTAATGGGAGAAAAGAAAATGACTGAAAAGAACATCTCTCGCCGTAGTTTCTTGGGTGCCGCAGCTGCCGGCGCCGCCAGCTTCGCAGCCGCTCCGTCGATGGCTGCCAGCACGGGTAACAACCCCATCCCCACCAAGTGGGATCAGGAAGTCGACGTTGTCGTTTTGGGTTGCGGTGGCGCAGGTATGATGGCTGCCATTCAGGCTCACGACGCCGGTGCCAAGGTTGCCGTTTTCGATAAGGGCATGAGCCCCTTCCACACGGGTACGAACCTTTGCGGCGGCTTGTTTACCGCTTTCGGTTCCCGCATGCAAAAGGCCGATCCCAAGATCAAGGACAGCTGGAAGGCTTTTGCCGACGACATCATCGCTTACGGCGAACACCAGAGCTTGAAGGAACCCGTTTACGCTTTCGCCAAGAACTCCGGCCGCGCTTTCGACTGGCTCGAAGACCACGGTTTGGCCAAGCACCACTTGGAACCGTATGCAGGTCACACGCACGTTCGCGCACACCGTCAGGACTCCTTCAAGGGGCGCGATTACATCGAAGTGCTCGTTAAGGAAATGGACAAGCGCAAGCTCGTGATCAACCACGGCTGCGGCGTTTCCAAGTTCTTCTTCGATGCTCAGGCCAACCGCGTGGTCGGTGTCGAATGCGGCACGGGCGCCAAGAAAGTGACGGTCAAGGCCAACAAGGGCGTGATCATGTGCACGGGCGGTATCACCGGTACGCCGGAATCTTTGGACCGTTGGGTTCCCTCCGTTGCCGGCAAGGGCGTCGTGATCGGCGGCCCCTGCAACACGGGCGAAGCCATGATGGTTGCCGTGCGTGACGTCGGTGTGCCGATTTCCCACATGCAGTACATCGCCAGCTACCCCTGCGGTATCGTTGTCAACGGTCGTAGCGGCCCCTACTGCCGTTGGTGGTTCATCACCGGTCAGGGCGGCATCCTCGTCAACAAGAACGGCAAGCGCTTCATTACCGAACGCGAAGGTATCTGCCACGTTACGCCCAAGCTCGCAGGCAACCCCGACGGCTGCCACTACGTCTTGGTCGACCAGGCCGGTTGGGATCGTACGCTCACCAAGATCAAGCTCTCCGCTTTGGTCGGCTTGCCCTCTTGGACGGAAGAACGCGTTTTGGCCGAATTTGCCAAGGGCGAAAACCTCTGGAAGTGCAACACCCTCGAAGAACTCTGCCAGAAGTCCGGCGTGAACCTCGAAGGCTTGAAGGAACAGATCGCCGTTTGGAACAAGGCTGTCGAAACCAAGGTTGACAACCAGTTCGGTCGTACCGATCAGGAATTCAAGATCGGCGCAGGCCCCTACTACATGATCCGTATGTTCCCGTGGAACAACCTGTCTTGCGGCGGCGTTCGCGTGACTGAAAAGTTCGAAGTCCTCGGCTGGGATATGAAGCCCGTCGGCGGTCTCTATGCAGCAGGCGAAACGGTTGCCGGCGTGCACGGCGCCTTCTACTGCGGCGGTAACGCTTGCGGCTTTGCCCACACCTCGGGCTTTATGGCCGGTCGCTACATCACGGGGAAGGAATCCTAATCCATTCCTCCTAAAATGATGAAGTAGTCGTCAGCGGAAAAATCCTC
>JAUNOJ010000233.1 GCA_030531135.1 Sutterellaceae bacterium
GTGACCGGCGCTTCTGGTTGTGGCAAAACGACGCTCATGCGTTTGGCTAACGGCTTGGCGCCGCAAATCTACGGCGGCGAACTTCAGGGCACGGTGACGGTGGACAAAATTAATGTGTCCGTGACACCCGTTGCCGAATTGGCCGAAACCATCGGCACGCTTTTCCAAGACCCGGAAGAACAGTTCTTTGCCTTAAACGTGGGAGACGAAATCGCTTTTGCGCTTCGTAGCCGCGGCAAGACGTCTGAGACCATTCACGAGCGCGTGCACGAGGCCGCCAAGCGCGTCGGTATCGACGGGCTTTTAAAGCAAGACATTCATGCACTCTCCGAAGGTCAGAAACAAAAAGTGGGCTTGGCCGACATCTTGGCCTTGGGTCCGCGCGTCTTGATTTTGGATGAGCCGAGCGCCAACTTGGATCCGGAAGCCACTGTGGCTTTGGCCAAAATCTTGGCAGAGCTTAAAGCCATTGGTTGCGCCATCTTGGTGGTGGACCATCGTCTCTATTGGCTCAAAGACGTGGCCGACGAAGTGATCGTGATGTCCAAAGGTCGCATTCAGGAGGCAGGGCCCTTCGCTATCTTGGAAAACAACGAACTTCGTGCGGCTTGGGGCTTGCGCGAAGCCGATGTGGCAGATGCTCGTTTGACGTTGCCGCGCGTTGCCGTGGCGCTGGGCGCCGGCGAAGACACCAAAGACATTGATGCAGTTTTTAGTACCCGTCGCATGCACTTTGCCTACAGTTCTGACAAAGAAATTTTTAACGACGTGAGTTTTTCCGTACCGCAGGGCATTACCGCTTTAATTGGGGACAACGGCACCGGCAAAACCACCTTGGCGCGCATTCTCACGGGTTTGAACAAAGCGCAGCAAGGCGAATTCTTTGTCAAAGGCAGTGAATTGGATAAAGCCGCCTTGATGCCGCATACGGGGCTTGTGCTTCAAAACGCCGATCATCAGTTGCAGATGCGCTCGTTGCGTGAAGAAATTGCAAGCGCCGTGCTTGCCAAAAAAACGAGCGAGTTGCACAACCGCAAAGGCTTTTTGTCTCGCTTTAAAAAGGCGAAATTAACGCAAGAGGACGAATCGCTCGTCAACCACATTTTGCAGGAACTCAATCTCACGCATTTGGCCGATCGTCATCCGCAAAGTTTGTCGGGCGGCGAAAAGCAGCGCGCCGTCATTGCCTGCGCTTTAGCTAAAGATCCCGCGATTTTGATTTTGGATGAACCCACGAGCGGTTTGGACGGCGCCAACATGGCTTCCATCGCGGGTTTACTTAAAAAAGAAGCCGCCAAGGGCCGCGCCGTCTTTTTGATCACGCACGACTTGGAGTTGCTTGCCACTTGTGACAGAGCCTTGGATATGAAGGATCTGCAGAAGTAAGCAGACGCTTAAAAAGTTTCGATTCACTATTTTGATTTTTAGATATTTTTAAAAGGAAATCACCATGACCCAACACATTGTTCCGACCGCAGAAGAATCCGCAAAGATTGCCGAATTGATGCAGGCGCCTTTCCCGGTGACGGTTTCCTCCATTGCCAAAGCGCTCGGTTGCGACGAATTGACTGCCGCACAGAAGATGCCCGAAACGGCCGTGCGTTTTGTCACGGGCGACGTTGTCGAAAAGTTCGACGACCTTTGGGCCGAACTCGCTTCTTGGGAAAAAGTGACGCTCTTTTTGATTCACGGCGGTCACGTCTTTGAAATTGCGGCCAAATTGTCCACCGGCAAGCGTGCTCAGGGCTACTACAACATTCTGGCCAAAGACGCCGTGGTGGGCGGGCACATTCGCTATGAAGAATTTGCCGCTTGCGCCTTTATGACCATGCCCTTTATGGGACGCGAATCGCACTCGGTGCAGTTCTTTGCCAAAGACGGCTCGGTGTCTTTTAGCGTCTACGTCGGTCGCGAAAACCACAAGCTGATCGAATCCGTGGTTGCCGCTTTCCAGGCCGCTAAAGAAAAGTTCTGCGCCTAAAAACAACTTTGAAAAACGAAATAAAAAATGATTGAGACCAAAAACGACAAATCCCGCACTTTGGTGGTGGCAAGCAGCCTCACGGGCAACACTCTGATCGTCGCACACGGTTTGGCAGACGCTTATTCCGCTTATCCCGTGGCGCGTCCGACCGACGATGTGAAGATCGACGACTTCGACACGATTCTTCTGGGCTTTTGGTGCGACAAGGGCGACGCGCCTTTGGAAATCTACGAATTTGCTCAAAAAATCAAGGGCAAGCGCATCGGGTGTTTTGCCACGATGGGCGGCAACGCCCAAGATCCCAAGGCCTTGGCTTGGATGAAGAAAACGAGCGAAGCCGTTGTCGCCAAGGGTGAAGGCAATACGTTAACCGGCGACTTCATCTGCCGCGGTCGCATCGATCCGGCCTTGTTTGAACGTATGACCGCCATGATGGGTGGCACGGTGACGCCCGAGCGCGAAGCGCGTCGCAAGGAAAGCGAAACGCACCCCGATCGTATGGATGTGTTGGCGGCGGTCGAATTTTTCGCCGACAAGCTCTAACGGGTTCTCGGAATTTGAAAGGAGAGGGTGATGGAATTCAGTTCTAGCGGTTGGACGCAGATCTATGCGTTGATTGGCCCGGCGGGTTGCGTTTTGATTTTTGTGGCGCTTTTTGCCATTTACGTGGCGCTCTGGCAGCTTTTTTACATGGCTGCCGTTTGGCGCAACTTCAAGCGCGACTTCTTGGATTTGGAACGCGGCAAAGATCGTTGTCTGAAAGACATCGATCCGAAAAAGGCCAATCCCCTGATTCGCATCATTTATGAAATTGTGACCACACACGGGAGCCACTCCGACGACATCCGTGCCGAAGTGGGTTACCTTTTTTATCGCAATTTCAAGCGGGTTTCCAACGGCCTTTGCTGGCTCAAACTCATTGCCGTCATCAGTCCTTTGTTGGGCCTTCTGGGCACGGTCTGGGGGATGGTCGACGTCTTTAGAAGCATGAGCGATGTGACGCAGGCCAACGCATCCGTTTTGGCTTCGGGTATTTGGTCTGCGTTGATTACGACCATTATGGGTTTGTCGGTCGCCATTCCCGTTTTGATGTGTTACTACTACTTGATGCTCAAGTTCAGAGGTTTTCACTTCGAAGCGATCGAACACAGCTATCGCGCTTTGGAAGTCTGCCGCAAATTGCAGTTGGGGAAAAACGCACGCCGCTTTGAAAGTGACAACGACGTTTCGCCCGTTCCGACCAATCGCTAAGGCGCACTCTTGCGTTTAAAAGGAGAGAGCTGCCATGGGTCCCAATTT
>JAUNOJ010000234.1 GCA_030531135.1 Sutterellaceae bacterium
ATGCGCGATTTGGTTGCCGACGGCAATTCGGTGGTTTTTGTCGACCATGATGTTGAGATTCTCAACGCCGCCGACTGGATGATCGAAATGGGCCCGACGGCCGGCGCCGGTGGCGGAACGCTCGTGGCGCAAGGATCACTTGCACAAATCCAAGCCAACCCCAAGAGCTTGATCGGTCCTTTTTTGGGCGGCAAAACCAAGCGCATGCGTGAGGAGCTACCCCGAGAGCAGATGTTTGAGTTGGGCACCGTCACAATGCAAACCGGACCGATTCATACGGTGCGCCCGTTGTCGGTGAAGATTCCCAAAGGGCGCTTGACAGTTGTTACCGGCGTTTCGGGCTCGGGCAAGTCGACGATGGTTTTGGAATCCCTCGTGCCTGCGTTACAAAACAAAATGGCGGGCAAACCGCTGCCCGATCACGTCAAAACGATTGATGCGCCGGAGATCAAGCAGGTCAAGCTGATTGATGCTTCGCCCATCGGCATCAACGTGCGCTCGACCGTGGCCACCTACGCCAATGTGCACGACGAGTTGCGCAAAGTTTTTGCACGTACGGAAAACGCCAAAACACTCGGCTGGAAGTCAAGCGACTTTTCCTACAACACAGGAAAACTGCGCTGCCCGGTCTGCGACGGTACGGGCGTGATCAGTCTCGACGTGCAGTTTTTGCCCGATGTGGAAATTCCGTGCCCGGAATGTCACGGTTCGCGCTATGCGGCAGATGCCATGAAGGTTTTGCACAAAAACAAAGAGGGCGAGGGTTATTCGTTGCCGCAAATCATGGCGATGGATGTCACGAGTGCCTTGAAGGCTTGTGACGGGCTAAAGGTTGTGAGCCAGCGTCTAAAGGTGCTCGAAGACTTGGGTTTGGGCTACTTGACGCTTGGCGAAGCCACACCGTTGCTTTCGGGCGGCGAAGCCCAGAGACTGAAACTGGCTTCCGAAATGGGCAAAGTTCAGTCCGATTCGGTTTTTGTGTTTGACGAGCCCACGATCGGTTTGCATCCCTTGGACGTACAAACGCTGATGCGGGTTTTCCAAACGCTGATTGAAAACGGCGCCACAGTGATCGTCATTGAGCACGATTTGGACGTCATTCGCAACGCCGACTGGATTGTCGACTTGGGGCCGGGCGGCGGAACAGAGGGCGGACGCATTGTCGCTCAAGGGACACCTTCCGACATCAAGGCTGTTGCCGAAAGTCAGACCGGTCGATACATATAGAGGATGGTTTCACGGTCACGGTGGAAAATCGGGCGTGCAAAAATTTTTCACTTAGCGTATAATGCGCGCTTCTCGTGTATTGACGCACGAGAATTTTTTGTTCGGCCCTTGAGCTTTTGTAGGCTCATAGGCTTGTAAATAGCGCGTTGCGGCGCTCTTCCGAGGTGCTTGAAAATTCGTCACACCATCACTGCCGCAACGTTAGACATTAACCTTGGAGATAAAAAATGTCCGTTAGCATGCGCGAAATGCTCGAAGCCGGTTGCCACTTCGGCCACCAGACCCGTTTCTGGAACCCCAAGATGGGCCAGTACATCTTCGGTGCTCGCAACAAGATTCACATCATCAACCTCGAAAAGACCGTTGCCAAGCTCGCTGAAGCCGAAAAGTTCATCCGTGACCTTTCTGCTCGCGGCGGTAAGGTTTTGTTCGTCGACTCCAAGCGCGGCGGCCGCGACATCATCGTCGAACAGGCTCAGCGCGCCGGTTGCTGCTACGTCGATCAGCGCTGGTTGGGCGGCACGCTCACCAACTTCAAGACCGTGAAGCAGACCATCAAGCACCTCAAGGACATGGAACAGACCATGGCCGACGGCGGCTTGGAAAAGATGAGCAAGAAGGAAACCTTGGACTTCACCCGCGAAGTTGAAAAGCTCAACAAGTCCATCGGCGGTATCAAGGACATGACCAGCTTGCCCGATGCATTGTTCATCATTGACGTCGGCTACCACAAGATCGCCATCCAGGAAGCCAACAAGCTCGGCATCCCGGTCGTGGCCGTGGTCGATACCAACCACAACCCCGAAGGCGTTGACTACGTCATTCCGGGCAACGACGACTCCGGCAAGGCTGTCGCCATCTACGCCGGCGTGATCGCCGACGCCGTGTTGGCCGGCAAGGAAGCCGCTCAGACCGGTGACAAGGCTGAAGAATTCGTTGAAGTTGAAGAAACTCCCGTTGCCTAATCTAAAGGCGGCTCGATAAGTTTTTCGACCGATTCGGCTCAAAGGAATTCCAATGAGCCGAAAAGAAAAAAGGGGCGCGGCTGGATAAAAATATCCCCGAGCCCTTTTTTCAAGTTTAAAATTTACTTTTTCTGTACGGTTTGATTTTCAAACCCAATCTACTCATACAAATAGGAGCTCAAAATGGCCGCTATTACCGCCGCAATGGTGAAGGCACTTCGTGAAAAGACCGATGCCCCGATGATGGAATGCAAGAAGGCCCTCACGGAAGCCGACGGCGACGCCGCAAAGGCTGAAGAGATTCTGCGCGTCAAGCTCGGCAACAAGGCGAGCAAGGCCGCTGCACGCGTGACCGCCGAAGGCGTTGTTGCCGTGTACGTTTCCGAAGATCGTAAGACGGGTGCTATCCTCGAAGTCAACTCCGAAACCGACTTCGTTGCCAAGAACCCCGAATTCCAGCAGATGGCTCAGGACGCCGTTCGCTTGGTCGCTGAAAACAACCCCGCCGACATCGCCGCTTTGAGCGCATTGTCTGCCGGTGACAAGACCCTCGAAGAAGTCCGTACCGCTCTCGTCGGTAAGATCGGCGAAAACATGACCTTCCGTCGTTTCGTTCGCATCGAAGCCAAGGGCGCTTTGTCCAAGTACGTGCACGGCGGCTCCAAGATCGCCGCTTTGGTTGACGTGGTGGGCGGCGACGACGAACTCGCTCACGACATCGCCATGCACATCGCCGCTGCCAAGCCCAAGGCTTTGGACAAGGACGGCGTGGACGCTGCTCAGATCGAAACCGAACGCCGCGTGGCCATCGAAAAGGCTAAGGAAGCCGGCAAGCCCGAAGCTATGCTCGAACGCATCGCCGAAGGTACGGTTCAGAAGTTCTTGAAGGAAATCACCCTCGTGAACCAGCCGTTCGTTAAGGACGACAAGGTCACGATCGGCCAGCTCTTGAAGTCCAAGGGCGCTGAAGTTGCCACCTTCGGTTTGTACGTTGTGGGCGAAGGCCTCGAAAAGCGTACCGAAGACTTCGCTGCCGAAGTTGCCGCTCAGCAGGCTGCTGCCGCTAAGGCCTAATTTGCAACAGCGAA
>JAUNOJ010000235.1 GCA_030531135.1 Sutterellaceae bacterium
TTTTCTTCGTTGGGGTTGGCGCTCGTTGCCGAGACGACGCGTTCGACTTGTTCCATAAATGACTTTTCGAGATCGGTGAATTACTTGACGGATTTTAAGGCTTCGCGGATACCGTCGTTGACGGAAATATCTTCGGGCAAGCGTTTGGCGGCGGCCAGCGCTTCTTTTTCCGAATAGCCCAAAGCCACCAAGGCGGCTGCCACGTCGCTTCTGGCATCGTTGGGACTTGTGCCCAAAGCCGGGCCTGTCAAATCGGCGCCCAATTTGCCCTTTAATTCCAATACCAAGCGTTCGGCCGTTTTTTTGCCGATGCCCGGAACGCGCGTGAGCATTGCGGTGTCTTGCATACTCACGGCTTGCGCCAATGCTTCCACGCTCATGCCCGAGAGAATCGCCAAAGCGGTTCTGGCACCGATGCCCGAAATCTTGATCAAAATGCGAAAGACCGAGCGTTCCTTGGCCGAGGCAAAGCCGTAGAGAAGTTGCGCGTCTTCTCGCACCACAAAGTGGGTGAGAAGCACCACGGTCTGTCCGACGGCAGGCAGGTTGTAAAAGGTCGACATCGGCACGTCGATTTCGTAACCGACGCCGTGCACGTCGACCAAAACTTGCGGGGGATTTTTTTCGATCAATCGACCTTCGATACGTCCGATCATTTCAGTGTTCCTGTTTTAGCGGAAATGAGCTGTTCCCATGCTCCGCGACGAGATTTTCGGCTAGTCATGGCACGTGTGCCGGTTTTGGAAAGTACGGCGGCACCGGCATGCAACTGCGACAGTTTCATGGCGTGCGCACATGTCACGGCGCAGGCCAAGGCGTCGGCCGCGTCGCTTTGAATTTCGCCTTTGATGTTCAGTAATCTTCTCATCATTTCCTGAACCTGGTCTTTGGTGGCGCGCCCCGTGCCCACAACGGAATTTTTGATTTCCGAAGGCGTGTATTCGGAAACGATGAGCCCATGGGTTGCCGCACACGTCAATGCCGCCCCTCGAGCTTGTCCCAAAAGAAGGGTCGAGCGCGGATTGATGTTGACAAAGACGAGTTCGGCAGCGGCCGTTTCGGGTTTGGTTTCTTCAATGACGGCCGAGAGTTCTTTAAAGATAAAGCCGAGTCGCTCACTGAGCTTGCCCGCAGGCACGTGAATGCAGCCGGCAGTGACAAGACTTAACTTGTCGCCGACAGCATCAATGACTCCGAATCCGGTGTGGTTCAAACCCGGGTCGATACCGAGAATTCGACGTACTTTGGACATGAACGACTGAGGTCGATAAAGAAATGGGAAGAATCGAGCATTGTAACGGAGATGGCAGGGTGTTGCTTTTTTCTTGGCGGGTTTCGGCAGCTTGAAATTGCACCGGGCCGGGGCAAGGAGATTTCTCGTCGCAAGATTGTCCGGTTGATGCCTAAAAAAAGCAACCGATTGCAGAGAAATCATCCTCTTATATTTTTGTGTCGTACCAGAATATCTTCAAACAAAAAGACTAGAAATTCAGGGAGGTAATGGCAATTGGCTTATCCGAATCGACAATCCGAAAGCGAGGTTTCTCTTTCGACTGTTCTGACGCTTGCATTGACAACTTGCGTTCTTTTGGCAAATATCTATTATCCGCAGACGATTCTCTCGTCCATGGCTTCGGATTTGGGGCTACGTTCGGAAACGAGCGGCAGCATCATTACGGCGGGACAAATCGGCTATGCGATCGGCATTTTGCTGATCGTGCCTTTAGCCGACAAGATTCGAAATCGACAATTGATTTGTCTGTTGACGATTTCGGTCTCCGTTTGTTTGGCCATTTGTTCTCAATCGAGCGGAAAAAACATGTTTATGACGGTGGCATGCTTGACCGGCGTCTTTTCTTCGGTCGTGCAGGTTGCCGTTCCGTTTGCGGCTTCGTTGACCGAGCCCGAGCATCGCGGTCGCGTGCTCGGTTTGGTATTGGGAGGGCTGGTTTCGGGTATCGTTTTGTCACGTACAACGGCAAGTTTTGCCGATCAGTATATCGGGTGGCGAGGTCTTTACCTGACAGCGGCGGCAGTCACGCTGATACTTGCCGTTTTGCAATATCGCACGCTTCCGGAAAAGGTGCCGGCCGGCAACGGCGAGAGTTTGACTCGGATACTTTTATCCTTGCCGAGAATTTTTCTCAAAACCGAAGGTCTGAAAACTTGGCTTGCGATCGCATCCTTGCCGATGACGGCTGCGGCACTTTTTTGGTCCGTTGTGCCGATGCAATTGGCAGATTGTGTCTTATTGACAAAATCCGAGATTGCCGTCGTTTCTCTTTGCGGTGCGGTTTCCATACCGACGGTCATCGGCGTCGGTGTGCTGCTTGACAAAGGCTACGGCGCAACGTTGGCAAGGTTGTTGACAGTCGTCACGGCAGGCGCTTTTCTGGCTTTGGCTTATTTCTCCGATCGTTTGGTGTCTTACTGTTTTGCGATTGCGCTGTGCGATACGGTACTGATTGTGGTGACGGCAGTCGTTCAACGATCCGTGTTCTTACTCAATGCTCTTCAAACGGCAAGGTTAAATGCCGTCAATGTTGCATCGAACTTCGCGGGTTCGGCCGCCGGCTCCTTTGTCGGACCGTGGATATATCAGCACTGGGGCTTTGCTACCGTAGTCGGAGTCGGTTGTGCTTTGCTGTCAATAGACTTCGTTTTTTGCTTGCGCATGACCGATGTGCGGGGCTGATAGACGCGGTCGGGTTCTGAGGTCCTGTTGCGTTGTCATGCCGAAAAAACTTCGGTAGTCGCGTGCAAATTGCTGGCGCGATTCGTATCCGACACGATAGGCCGACTCTGCCGCCGACAGGCCCTCTTCAACCAGAAGACGTCTGGCTTCGTTGAGGCGAATTTGTCTTTGGTACTGTAACGGAGTCAGACCTGTCGCCCGACGAAATTTTCGACTCAACGTGGATGCGGACGTGTGTGTTTGTTGGGCCAAATCTTCGAGCATCAGCGGTTCGGAAAAACGGTCGCGAATGGTTCGAATGGTTTGCATGACCATTTTGGGAACGGAGTCGGGCATGGCAACGGCTCGAACTGCCGGGCCGAGCGAACCGGTCAGAACCCGATACCAAAACTCCTGCTCGCGCAGCGGTCCGAGAACTTTCCAATCACTTTCGCTTTTGAGTTCGATCATTCGAAGATAGGCTTCCAAAAGCGCATCATCGGCCGAAACGATGGTAAAGCCGGTCGTTTTGTCTGAGAGACCGGTTTCGTTGTCGGGAAGTCGTGCGGCCAATTCGGCCAAAAGCG
>JAUNOJ010000236.1 GCA_030531135.1 Sutterellaceae bacterium
CAACATGAGCGTGGGGGTGAACGCCGCCATGAGTTTGATTGCAAAGGCTGCTGAGCTCTTAGCCGACTACGATTGCGAAATCGTGGAAATGCACCATAAGCATAAAGTTGATGCACCGTCCGGAACCGCTCTTGAAATGGGTAAGCGCGTGGCCGCTGCCCGCGGGGTCAAATTTGAAGACGTCGCCGTCTTGTCTCGCGAGGGCTATACGGGCGAGCGCGTCAAGGGGTCGATTGGTTTTGCCACGCTTCGCGGCGGTGACGTGGTGGGGGATCACACCGTCATTTTTGCAGGTACGGGCGAGCGAATCGAAATCAGCCACAAGTCGGGATCGCGTGCCGGCTACGCACAGGGGTCATTGACTGCCGCACGTTTCATTTTGAAAAAAAATAAAGGCCTTTACGGCATGACGGATGTGCTCGGCCTGAATTAAGATTACGGGGTTTCATGCCTTCATTGATTGAGACATCGAGAAGGCATAAAATTCGCATCGCAAAAAAATTTCACTCAGTCGCTTTTTTAAGGAAAGGAAACAAAAGCCATGAACGATCAACTCGACAAATTGGAAAGCTCGGTAGCTCGCCTCGTTGAAGCCTACAACCAATTGAAGAGCGAAAACGAGCTCTTGAAGACCCAGCTTGCCGACAAGACTGCCGCCGTTGAACTTCTCGAAGAAGAATCCAACGCCGTTCGCAACCGCATCAACGCCTTGATCACGGCTTTGGGCGGCAATGCCGACCAAACGCCCGCTGCTTAATCGCATCAGGGCCATACCGTGAATTTTGTTTGTCGCAAGGCTTAATCTGACACCAAGGAGTTCAAACGCATGCCTCGCATTACCCTTAACATTTTGGATCGCGAATATCCGTTTGACGTGTCGGAAGCCGACATCGAACCGCTGAAATCCGCCGCAGAATTGATCAACACGCGTGCGTCTCAGATTCGCAGTGCCAACCGTGCATTGACGACGGAACGCATCGCCGTGATGGCATCGTTGCAAATCGCCTTTGACTCCGTCACCGGCCGTTTGGGCGAAGTGCCCGTCGATGAAGTGACGATTTCCCGTGTCGCGGCTTTGCGCATGAAGTGCGACGAAGCGCTCGATCCCGTGCTCGAGTAAAACGTTACAGTCTCCGTACAAATATTCACGAAAAAACTTTGAGGGGTCGTGCACCACGCACGACCCCTTTTCTTATAATTAAACCACCCTGTAGATGTTTCATTTCAAGGCTCCAATGTTCCTAACCTATGCACTAAGTGCAAGGTCGTTATTCCAGAGAGCCGATAGTGCATCGGGCACGCGTTTGCCCGATCCGATTTCCGCTCCGGTCGCGACCACCCTGGACTCTCGGTTCAGGCAACGTAGCCCGAAACATCACGGGGTTTCTGCATTTTTGGCTTTTGAGTTTTCTTTATGACAAAGTACTGGCTGATGAAGTCCGAACCTTCCGAGTGCAGTTTCGACGACGTCTACAACAAACCGAACAAGACGGTGGACTGGTTCGGCATTCGCAACTATCAGGCCCGCAACTTTATTCGTGACGAAATGACCGTGGGCGACGGCGTGCTTTTCTATCACTCCAACTGTAAGGAACCGGGCATTGTGGGCGTTGCAACCATTGCGAGCACTCCCTACCCCGACATGCTGCAGTTTGAGCCTGCAAGCGAATATTTCGATGAGAAAAGCAATCCTGCCAAACCGAGATGGTTGGCAATCGACGTCGAGTGTCTCTACCCCACACGCCTCATTAGTCTCAACGAACTCAAAGAGAATCCGCACACCCAAGGCATGCGCGTGTGTGCTCGCGGCAATCGCTTGTCGATTACGCCTGTCACAGAAGAAGAATTTCACTACATCACCGAAGTTTTGGCCAAAAAGTAAGGCCGACTTCTTCGAAAAAAAGAATTTCTTACCATGAACGAAATCAAACTTCCCATTATCGAAACGATCGGTCCCGAAACCATTGCGACGCACCTGTTTCACGTCAAGCAAGTCGCCCCCTTGGTGCATTGCATGACCAACGACGTGGTCCAAGAAATCACCGCCAACGTGCTCTTAGCGATGGGGGCGTCTCCCGCCATGGTCGTTGCCAAAGAAGAAGCCGGACACTTTGCCGCCATTGCCTCTTCGCTTTTGATCAACTTGGGAACGCCGCACCCCGAAACGTTGGAAGCCATGCACTTGGCGGCCGACGCCGCCAACCACCATCATGTGCCTTGGGTGTTGGACCCTGTAGCTGCAGGCGTCATTCCGTGGCGCGATCAGATGATTCACGGTCTTTTGGTGATGAAGCCCACGTGCATTCGCGGCAACGCCTCTGAAATCCGCGCCTTGGCAGGTGTCGGCAAAGGCGGCAAAGGTGTCGACAGTACCGATTCGAGCGACGCTGCATTAACCGCAGCGGTGAAACTTGCCCTTGAATATGAAACGCTCGTTTGCGTGACGGGGCGTACCGACTACGTCACCGACGGCAAGCGCATTCTTTCGACCACAGGGGGCTCTGTGAAGTCGACCATGGTCGTGGGTACCGGATGTTCGCTCTCGGCCATGGTAGCGGCCTTTTTGGCCCAAACGGAGCATCCTTTGGAAGCCGTGATCTCGGCTTGTGCTTTTGCAAAACTTGCAAGCCAACACGCCGCCGGTATTGCAAGCGGCCCGGGGAGCTTTAAGGTTGCCTACGTCGACGCCCTTCACCTCATTCAGGCCAAAGACTTCTACTAAGAGACTCTCAAAATGCGCCCGACGATTGACCTTTCGCTTTACTTAGTGCTTGATCCCGATTTGTGCGGCGGCTTTGACGGCATGGTTGAAACGAGCCGCATTGCCGCAGCCAACGGTGCTACCGTCGTGCAACTGCGCGCCCCCGCTTGGAAAAAACGCGAATTGGTGGAGTGCGGTCGGGCCATTAAAACCGTCTTGGATCCCTTGAATGTGCCCTTGATCATCAACGACCATGCCGATGTGTGTTTGGCCGTGGATGCCGCGGGGCTTCATGTCGGGCAAAAGGACTTGGCGCCTGCGGACGCACGCGCCATCATCGGGCCCGATAAGGTCTTGGGGTTGTCGGTTTCTAATAGCGAGCAGCTCTCAAAGGTGGATACGACGTTGGTCGATCACTTGGGTATCGGCCCCATTTTTGCGACAGCCACCAAAACGGATGCGGCGCCTCAGTTGGGGGTGGAAGGCTTCGGTAAGCTCGCATCTCACAAGCCCTGCCCCGTGGTGGCGATTGGGAGCGTCAAAGCCAATCTGGCGCA
>JAUNOJ010000237.1 GCA_030531135.1 Sutterellaceae bacterium
TGGGCCGTCCCAAGATGTTCTACGGTCAGCGCATTCACGACAAGTGCTATCGCCGTGCTCACTTCGACGCCGGCCAGTTCGTCGAAAAGTTCGACGACCAGGGCGCCAAGCTCGGCTACTGCTTGTACAAAGTCGGTTGCAAGGGCCCGACCACTTACAACGCCTGCTCTTCCATCGAATGGAACGAAGGCTTGTCTTGGCCCGTCAAGTCCGGTCACGGCTGTATCGGTTGCTCGGAAGCCAACTTCTTTGACAAGGGCAGTTTCTACAACCACGAACCCGACATTTTGCCGCCGGGCTTCATGGGTGTTGAAGCCACCGTTGACAAGGTGGGTCTGACTACTGCCGCTATCGTCGGTGTGGCCGCTGCCGCACACGCTGCTATGAGCGCAGTGTCCCAGGCCCGTGCCAAGAAGACCAATAAAGATCTCGGAGAAGAAAAATGAGCGAAAACAATACCCGCCGCGTCGTCGTTGACCCGGTGACCCGAATCGAAGGCCATTTGCGCGTTCAGGCCGAGATCGATGACAAGGGCTTGATCGTCGATGCCCAGAGCACGGGCACCATGTGGCGCGGCCTTGAAGTGATTTTGAAGGGCCGCGACCCCCGTGACGCTTGGGCCTTCGTGGAACGTATTTGCGGTGTGTGTACCGGTATTCACGCCTTGTCTGCCGTTCGTGCCGTCGAAGACGCCATCGGCATCAAGATTCCGAAGAATGCCAACATCATCCGTAACCTGATGAATGCTACGCTGTACGTGCAGGACCATTTGGTGCACTTCTATCAGCTCTCCGCTCTGGACTGGGTGGACGTTGTGAGCGCCTTGAATGCCGATCCGCGCGAAACGAGCGAAATCCAGCAAAAGATCAGCCCGCACCATCATTTGGCAACTGCCGGCTATTTCCGCGACATCCAGAATCGCTTGAAGAAGTTTGTCGCCAGCGGCCAGCTCTCCATCTTTAAGAACGGTTACTGGGGTCACCCTGCCATGAAGTTGCCGCCTGCCGTCAATCTCTTGGCCGTGGCCCACTACTTGGAAGTGTTGGACTTCCACAAGGAAATCGTCAAGATTCACACGATTTTGGGCGGCAAGAACCCCCACCCGAACTATTTGGTGGGCGGCGTCGCATGCCCCATCAACATGCACGACACGGGCGCTTCGGGCGTCATGGTCAACGAAGTCACCATGAACTACATGCGTGACATCGCTCGCCAGTGCGTGGACATGGTTCGCAATGTCTATCTGCCCGATGTGAAGGCCATCGCGAGCCTCTATCCCGAATGGTTCAAGTTGGGCGGCGGTATCGCAAGCAAGAATTTGCTGTGCTACGGCGACTTCCCCGAAGTTGCCAACGACTGGTCGAGCTGCATGATGCCTATCGGCGCCATCATCGACGGCAAGCTCACCGACGTTCAGCCGGTCGATTTGCGCAACCCCGACGAAATCCAAGAATTTGTCGATCACTCCTGGTACACGTACCCGGGCGACAAGAAGGGTTTGCATCCGTGGGACGGCGTGACCGAACACGCTTACGCTTTGCCCGAAGGCTCCGACGGCACGCGCACCAAGTTCAATTGGTTGACGGCCAACGGCAAGTACACGTGGGTCAAGAGCCCGCGCTGGAAGGGTCACATGATGGAAGTCGGTCCTTTGGCTCGCCTTGTGATGGGTTATGCCAAGAACATGCCGCAGTATAAGGATCCGGCCGAAGCCCTCTTGAAGGAATTGAACCTTCCGTTGGAAGCCGTCTTCTCGACCTTGGGTCGTACGGCTGCCCGCGCTGTCGAAGCCGACTTCATGGCTCAGATGATGGTCAAGTACGTCGACGACTTGATTGCCAACATCAAAGCCGGCGACGAAGCCGCTGCCAACATGGAATTCTGGGAACCCAAGACGTGGCCCACGTCCTGCAAGGGCGTCGGTGCTTGCGAAGCTCCGCGCGGCGCCCTGGGTCACTGGTGCGTCATCGAAAACGGCAAGATCGCCAACTGGCAGGCTGTCGTTCCCACCACGTGGAACGCGAGCCCGCGAGACGAAGCCGGCAACCACGGTGCGTTTGAATCCAGCCTCATCGGCACGACTTTGGCAAAACCGGAAGAACCGCTCGAAATCCTTCGTACGATTCACAGTTTCGACCCGTGCTTGGCTTGCGCAACGCACGTCTTGGACACCAAGGGTCAGGAACTCGTTTCGGTCAAAGTTCGCTAACAAGCGTTGATTAACTCCCCTTGCCTCGCAAGGATTTGCAAGGTAAGGGGAAAACCGGAAACCGACCTTTAGGGGTCAAAGTTTTCGGCAACTCGATTCAAAGGTTTATCTATGAAAATCGATCCCGTCACCTTTGAAGTGGATGTCTCGGCGGGGACGCAACCGCTCTACGTCTGGGAAGCCCCGGTACGCATCTGGCACTGGGTCATGGCAATCTGCATGTTTGTGATGATTGTCACGGGCTTTTTGATCGGTGCGCCTCTGGTGGCCAACATTGGCAATACGTGGGCGACGTACGACTTCGCTTACATCCGCTTGGCGCACTTTGTCGCCGGCATCGTCTTTACGGTGTTTTTCATCTGGCGTCTGTATTGGGGTATTGTGGGCAATCCCTACTCCCGCATGATTCTGGTGCCGCCGCTTTGGAGTTTGAAGTGGTGGAAGATGCTCTTTGAACAGGTAAAGTACTACCTCTTCATGCGCAGCCACTCGCCGGAATATGCCGGGCACAACCCCTTGGCCCAGTGCGCTATGTTCTTTATGTTCACGCTTGGCAGCTTTTTGATCATCGTCACCGGTTTGGCACTTTATGCCCAAGCCTGGGGATGGGATACGGGCTGGATGAGCTGGTTCGGTTGGGTCTTTGCATTGTTTGGCGATGCTCAAGCCGTGCGTACCGTGCATCACGCTTTGATGTATGTGTTCATCATCTTCTCGATCGCTCACATCTACATGAGCTTCCGTGAAGACATCATGGGCGGTGCAACCACCATCAGCTCGATGACCAGCGGCCTTCGTATGTTTAAAGAAGGCGGTGAACATCACTAATCCTCTGTTCTCCTGAGGGTGAAGGACTCCTGTTATATTCCCTATGACGGGAGTCCCCTTTTTCTATAACTCCGACTTTCCCATCACGACTTTTTCTTGGACAAACTCTCATGCATAACGTTTTGGACGACTTGATCATTGAGCCCACCAAACTCTTGGTGATGGGCGTCGGCAACATTTTGT
>JAUNOJ010000238.1 GCA_030531135.1 Sutterellaceae bacterium
AAAGGCAACAGATGTGTGTAAGCTGCCGGAATCGTCCCATTCATTTCATTTTTTGCCATGGATCACTCGGTCAAACTTTTCGACGGCTTGCAAACTTCCTTTGTCAGCGCGGATCATTCGTCCGAGCAAAGTTTTCGTGCACAACTGGTAGTCAACAACCCGCAATCGGGCAGCAAGGTGATCAGCACGATCGAGACCGAGCTCTTAAACTGCGACGAATTTTCCGTCAGCGTTGCCTTTGTCACCATGGGCGGTTTGGCACCTTTGCTACAAACGCTCAAAGAGCTTGAAAAGAAAAACATACCGGGCAAAATTCTCACGACCGACTACCTGACTTTTACCGATCCAAAGGCTTTGAAAAAGCTTCAAACTCTCAAGAATCTCACGGTCAAAGTCTTTCGCACCAAGCAGCCCAATGCGCCCGGTTTCCATACCAAAGGCTACCTGTTTCGCACCGCCAGCGACTGGCGCTTCATTATCGGCAGCGCCAACTTGACGCAAACGGCACTGACCTCAAGCAACGAATGGAATGCGCGGTTTGTCGCGACCCATGACTCCGAAATGAGTCAGGTCGTCAGCAAAGAGTTCGACCGTCTGTGGAATCACGAATACTGTCGGCCGTTGGACGAAGTGCTTGACGACTACACCCAAGAATACAAAGCTGCACAGGTCGTGCGTCGCGACACCGTCAACGGTCAAACGAATCTGCCGCACACGACGATCGAACCCAATGAAATGCAAAAGGCTTTGGTCGAAAACGTTTTGCACCTCGTGCCGATGCAAACGCAAACGACCGGCCCCAAAACGATCAAGAAGGGCTTGTTGATTTCCGCCACCGGCACAGGCAAAACATACGCTTCAGCCTTTGCCGTACGCGCTTTGACCCCGACAAATGTTCTCTTTTTGGTGCACCGCGAACAGATTGCCACACAAGCCATGGCAAGCTATCAGCGCATTTTAGGAACGGAAAACTATACCTACGGCAAGTTTATTGCCCAAGAAAGAGATACCGAAAGTAACGTCATCTTTTCGACCATGCAGACGATGTCTCGCCACATGACGGACTTTGACAAAGAGCATTTTGACGTCATCGTCATCGATGAAGTGCATCGCGCCGGAGCCGAAAGCTACAAAAAGATCATGGCCTACTTCGAACCGAGTCTGTGGTTTGGGATGACGGCAAGCCCCGATCGTCCCGACGGAGAAGACATCTATGCGCTGTTCGATCACATGATTTTGTCCGAAATCCGTCTGCAAAAAGCGCTTGAAGAAAACCTCCTGTGCCCGTTTCACTACTTCGGCATCGCCGACTTGCTTGTCGACAAAGTCAAACGGGACAAACTTTCAGACTTCAATCTTTTAACAAGCGAAAACCGTATTCGCCATATTGTCCAACAGGCCGAATTTTTCGGCTACAGCGGCAATCGTCTGAAGGGTTTGATTTTCTGCTCGTCGATTAAAGAAGCCGAATTCTTGGAAGGCGCCTTAAACGCCCGAGGTTATCAAACGAAGGCGCTCTCGGGGGCCGATTCTCAAGACGTTCGCCTCAAGGCTGTCGAACGTCTTTCTCAAGACGAACGCAATGCCGATGCGCTCGACTACATCATTTCGGTGGACATCTTTAACGAAGGCGTGGATATTCCCGACGTCAACCAAGTGATTTTGTTGCGCCAAACGGAAAGCCCGATCATTTTCGTGCAACAACTCGGACGCGGGCTACGCAAGGCCAAAGACAAGGAGTATGTCATCGTGCTCGACTTCATCGGCAATTACGAAAACAACTACATGATTCCGATTGCCCTGTCGGGTGACAGAAGCTACAACAAAGACGTATTACGACGTACGGTCTCGATCGGCAACCGCATCATTCCCGGGGCGTCGACCATACACTTCGACAAAGTTTCGCGCGATCGCATTTTCGAGTCGATCAATACGGCCGCCACCAACTCGATGGCCATCCTCAAAGAGGCCTTCGGGTTACTCAAACACAAACTCGGCAGAACGCCCAAGCTCATCGACTTCGAATTGCACGGCTCGATCGACGCCACGAAGATTTTGCAAAAGCGCGACTCCTACTACGATTTTCTCGTCGCAATGAAAAGTCCGGACGCCGGAGTGCTCAATGCCCAAGAGCAGGAAATCTTGGCCTATCTCAGTCAAAAGCTCGGTGGCGGCCAACGCGTGACCGAAGCTTTGGTGCTGGAATGCATTCTCAATGACGAACGTATTCCCGACCTCAAAACCCATGTTGCCGACGTCTTGCGAACCGAGTACGGATTCAAGGCCGATAAAGCACATCTTGACTCGGTTTATCGCGTGCTTACCAATCAATTTGCGCGCAACGAAGACGAAAGAAAACGCGCGATGCACTGTGTCTTTTTAGATACCGAAATCGGAGATCTCGATAACTGGAGAGCCGCGCGTCGCTTTAGCGATCTTATCGGCAATAACGAGTGCTTTGCCGAATACATCGCCGACCTGATCGAATTCGTCAAGATTCGCTACAAGAAGGTTTACAAGGACTGTTACCAAGACACGGCTCTGAAACTGTACGAGCGCTACACCTACGAAGACGTCTGCCGACTGCTCAATTGGAGCCGCAATATGACGGCGCAAAACATCGGCGGCTACTTCTACGATCAGGGCACGAAGACATTGCCGGTCTTTATCAATTATGAAAAGCACGAGGATGCCATTGCCTACGAAGATCGCTTTGTCTCCGAAGGTCAAATCGTTGCTTTGAGCAAGACAAAACGCAAAACGACATCGGTCGACGCCGATCACATCTATAAGCGCAAAGAAGAAGACAAGGACAATCGCATTTATCTGTTTGTACGCAAAAACCAAGACGATCACGAGGCCAAGGCATTTTATTTTTTGGGCGAAGTCAATGCCCAAGGCGAACCCACCCCCGTGACGGTGCAAAATACGCAGGCCTTTGAGATCGACTACCGTCTCAAGCACCCTGTGAGAAACGACATCTACGATTACCTAACCAATTGATAAAAAAAGAGAAAACACCATGAAAACCATTGAAGTTGTTGCCGCCATTATTGTTCACGAAGGCAAAATCCTCGCCACCCAACGCGGATACGGCGACTTTAAAGACGGCTGGGAATTTCCGGGCGGTAAGGTCGATGCAGGCGAAACGCCCGAAGAGGCCATCGTGCGCGAAATCCAAGAAGAGTTGCACGTG
>JAUNOJ010000239.1 GCA_030531135.1 Sutterellaceae bacterium
GAGCACACATAGTGCCAGCAACGTTCGCACTTCTTTTCTTCGGTGGCCTTAACCTCAATGACAAGCGTGTCGTCGGCACCTTCAGCCAACTCGGCCTTGGAAGTCATCATCACAAAGCGCAGTTCGTCGCCCAAAGAGGCCAGTGCGCGGTAAGCGGCGCCCTTGGCGGCGATGCGGCATTCTGCCTGAAGGGAAGACCCCACCAAGTTTTGCGTACGCAATTCTTCGATGCGCTTTAAGACTTCGGCACGCACGTCGCGAATCGTTTCCCACTTCGTCAACAAATCTTCGGCATCCGTGATTTCCGGAACCATGTGGTTGACTTCGGTAAAGATCGTGCCGCTTTCGTTCGGGCTAAAGAGCGCAAAGGCTTCTTCGGCGGTAAACGAAAGAATCGGTGCCATCAGGCGCAGATACACGGCCGTGATGTGCCACAGCGCCGTCTGAGCGCTGCGGCGCGGCAGACCGTCGGTCTTCGTCGTATAGAGGCGATCCTTCAAAATATCCAAGTAGAAGGCGCCCAAATCTTCGGACGCAAAGGTCATCAGCATGTTGGTGACCAGATGGAACTGGCAGTTTTGTTCGGCCTTGAGGATTTCGTCTTGCAACTGATCGACGCGCGCCAATGCCCAGCGATCGATTTCAAGCATATCTTCGACTGCCACGGCGTCCTTGGCGATATCGAAGTCGCCCGTGTTGGCAAGGAGGAAACGCAACGTGTTGCGGATACGGCGATAGCTGTCGACCACACGCTTGATAATCGTCGGCCCCAAACGCAGTTCGCTCGTGTAGTCGGTCGAAGCCACCCACAAGCGGCAGATTTCGGCGCCGTACTTGTTGCAGATTTCTTCCGGGCTGATGGTGTTGCCCTTGGACTTACTCATCTTTTCACCCTTTTCGTCCACGAGGAACCCGTGGGTGAGAAGGGCGTTGTAGGGCGGGTGGCCGTCCAACATCGTGCCGATCAAAAGGGAGGAGTGGAACCAACCGCGGTGCTGATCGCTGCCTTCCAAATAGAGATCGGCCGGGAACGTCGGATAGTCTTCCTTGTGGCTGCCGCGCATCACGGTAAAGTGCGTGGCGCCCGAATCGAACCAAACGTCCAAAATGTCGGTGCTCTTCACATACTGATCGACTTCGTCGGCTGCCAAGAAGTCCTTCGGATCGGCCTTGACCCAAGCTTCCACGCCTTCTTTTTCAACGCGGCAAGCGATTTCTTCCATAAATTCCAAGGTCTTGGGATGCAGTTCCTGGGTTTGTTTATGGATAAAGAAGGGCAACGGCACACCCCAGTTGCGCTGACGCGAAATACACCAGTCGGGGCGATTTTCGATCATGGCATGCAAGCGGTTGTAACCCCATTCCGGGAAGAAGCGCGTGGCGTCAACGCCGGCCAAAGCGGCTTCGCGCAAGCTCTTGGGCTGTTCTTTCAAACCCAAGACGCTCTTGGTGTTTTGATCGGCCTTGTCCATGCGCACGAACCACTGAGCCGTGGCGCGATAGATCAACGGCGTCTTGTGGCGCCAGCAGTGCATGTAGCTGTGCGTAATCTGATCGCACGCAAAGAGGCTGCCGGCCACACGCATGGCGTCGCAAATCTTGGGCTGAGCCTTCCAGATATTCAGCCCGCCGAACAACGGCAGGCTTTCGGCGTAGGTGCCGTCGCCCTGCACGGGATTTAAAACGTCGTCGTTGGTAAAGCCGTTATTCTTGCAGCTGATAAAGTCGTCCACACCGTAAGCGGGCGCCGAGTGAACGATACCCGTACCGCTCGTGGTGTCGACATACTCGGCCAAGAACACGGGAGAGAAGCGACGGTAGCCCGCATCCAAATCCCACAACGGGTGACGGAAGCGCACGTGATCAAATCTGTCGCCCTTAGAAGAGCTCACCACCTTGCCTTCAAAGCCGTAGCGTTTGAGACTTTCTTCTTGCAAGGCGTCTGCCAAAATCAAGAACTTGTCGCCGCAGTCGATCAAATCGTAGTCGACATCGGGGTGCATGTTCAAAGCCTGGTTGGCCGGAATCGTCCACGGCGTCGTGGTCCAAATCACCACGTAGCAGGGCTTGTCGATCTTACGACCGAAGATGCCTTCAACCTTGGACTTATCTTCGTCGGTCAGACGGAATGCCACGTCGATGGCGTAGCTGCCCTTATCCTGGTATTCGACTTCGGCTTCGGCCAACGCGGACTGGCAATCGAAGCACCAGTTCACCGGTTTCAGACCGCGATAAACGTAACCCTTTTCAACGATCTTGGCCAAAGCGCGAATTTCGGCGGCTTCGTTGGCGTGATTCATCGTCAGATAGGGGTTGCCCCAGTCGGCCAAAACGCCCAAGCGCTTGAAGCCTTCCTTTTGGCAGGCCACTTGTGTGGCGGCGTATGCGCGTGCTTTTTCGATCAATTCAAGCTTGGGCAAGCCCTTGCCGAACTGCTTTTCAATCTGAATTTCAATGGGCATGCCGTGGCAATCCCAGCCCGGAATGTAGGGGACGTCAAAGCCTGCCATCAACTTGGTTTTGTTGATGATGTCTTTGAGAATCTTATTTAACGCATGGCCCATGTGAATGGCGCCGTTGGCGTAGGGAGGACCGTCGTGCAAAGCAAACGTTTTCTTACCGCGACGGGCGGCGCGAATGACTTTATAGAGGTCTTTTTCTTGCCATTGTTTAACCCAAGCCGGTTCGCGCTTGGGCAGGTCGCCTCGCATCGGGAAGGCGGTTTCGGGCAGGTTTAAGGGATACTTGGCCGCATCGGCCTTGTCGTTTTTAGCCATTGAAAGTGTCTCCAGGCCCCCTCGGGCTCTTCTGAAGGTTGATTGAAAAAAACTGATATGCCGCTAAATACAAAAGCAAGTAGCGGCACAAACGCTAAGTATAGTGGTGCGGGCTCGATTTTGCCTAAGACATAGGACTTAGACGAGCGCATTTTTTGCGTGTATTGCGCGCTCAGAATGCAAATACGCTCGAAGCCAAGTCGTCGTTGACGGCTCGGCCCAAGATTTCGCGCGCCTTGGCCGCATCGGCATGGATGGCGGCCGTCAATTCGTCAAGGCCCGAGAACTTCTTTTCGTCACGAATCTTGGCCACAAATTCGGTGCGAATGAGTTTGCCGTAAGCGTCGCCCTTCCAGTCGAAGATATGCGTTTCCAGAAGCCAGCGCTTTTTGTCCGTCACGGTCGGTTTAT
>JAUNOJ010000240.1 GCA_030531135.1 Sutterellaceae bacterium
CTGAAGGTGACGATGGCCAAAAGCACCGTCCAAATCTTGAAGCAACCGCGCTTTTCGGTCACGGCCAAGCTGTGCAACAGAGCGGTACCGGTCAACCACGGCATAAAGGACGAGTTTTCGACCGGATCCCAGAACCACCAGCCGCCCCAGCCCAACTCGTAGTAGGACCAGTAAGAACCCAAAGAAATACCCAAGGTGAGCAAAATCCAAGCCCAGGTCGTCCAGGGACGCATCCAGCGCGCCCAAGCCACGTCAAGCTTGCCGCCCATCAGTGCGGCGATGGCAAAGGCAAAGGGAACCGTAAAGCCCACATAACCCATGTAAAGCAGCGGCGGATGGAACACCATACCCGGGTCTTGCAACAAGGGATTTAAGTCGGCGCCTTCGGGAGCGGCCGGGAACAAACGCAAGAACGGGTTGGAGGTAAAGAGCATGAAGGCCAAAAAGCCCATCAAAATAAAGCCCATCACGCCCAAAACGCGAGCGACGGTTTCGTCCGGCAAGCGGCGGCTCAAAAGCGCCACAAACATCCCCCACCAAGACAGCGTCAAGCCCCAGAACAAAATGGAGCCTTCATGGCTGCCCCACGTGGCGGCAATCTTGTAGTACCACGGCAAAAGCGAATTCGAGTTGCTCGCGACGTTTAACAACGTAAAGTCGCTGATGTAAAACGAATATGCCAAAGTACCGAAGGCAATCGTCAAAAACAGCGCATTGGCGCACGCAACCGTGCGCGACAGAGCCATCCAAGACTGAATGCCGCGGGCAGCGCCCAACAACGGGAGCGCGAACTGAACAGCTGCCAGAACGAGCGCCAGAATCAGGGCAAAATGACCGATTTCAGCAATCACGGGAAATCCCCTTTTGGTTATTCAAAAAACTGTACTTCTCGATTAGGAAGCGCTCTTGGCGTGGGCTTTGCCTTCGCCTTCTTTGCTTCCCTTTTCATCCAAAGTCTTCATGGCGGCGTGGGCCTTGTCCACGGCGTCCTGCGCTTCGGGCGGCATGTAGTTTTCGTCGTGCTTGGCAAGAACTTCGCTTGCAACGAAAATACCCTTGTCGTTTAACTTGCCCTGAGCGACCACACCCTTACCTTCTTTAAAGAGGTCGGGCAGGATGCCTTGGAACTGAGCCGGAATCGTGGCAGCCGTATCGGTAATGCCGAATTCGACCGTCACGCCGTCGGGCAAGCGCTTGACCGAGCCTTCGGCCACCATCCCGCCCATACGGAAGGTTCTGCCCTTAGGCGCTTCTTTGGCAGCCACCTGCATGGGCGAATAGAAAAAGACGAGGTTGTCGTTAAAGGCAGAAAGCATCAAATAAACGCCCACACCCACAACGGCAACGGCGCCGCCGATCAAAGCAAGTCGTTTGGTTGCAGCATTGGCCATGGTGATTGTCTCCTAGAGGGTCTTGATTCGTTACTTAGAGTTCGCGCGTATCGCGGGTGGCGCGGGCTTCGCGTGTCAAACGCGTCACGGCATTGTTGCGGCGGGCACGCAGTCCGAAAATTTCGACGATGATCAAAACGACCATCATCCCGTACACGGTCCAAACGTAGGCACCGTGTCCGTCCATGTGAAGGAAATGAGAAATCGAGGTCCAATCCATTTTTATTTCTCCGAGGTCGTTCGATTAAAGTTCGCCTTTCAAAGCCGCTTCCTGCGCCCAGGTTTCGCGGCGTTCGCGCTCAAGAATAATGGAGCGAGAGCGCGCAAACGTTGCGCCGAAGCTATAGAGCCAGAAAGCCGCCACCATCAGCAAAAGCGTGGTGAGCATGATGGGGTGAATGGAGCTGCCCTTACCCGTGATGGACGCGCCCTGGTGCAACGTATTCCACCAGCGCACCGAGAAGTAGATGATGGGAACGTTCACCACACCCACCAAAGCGATCACGGCGCAGGCCTTGTCGGCACGGCGATGATCGGCAATGGAGCTTTGCAAAGCCAAAAAACCGATATAAAGGAATAACAAAATGAGTTCGCTCGTTAAACGCGCGTCCCACACCCAGTACGTGCCCCAGGTCGGACGGCCCCAGACGGCGCCCGCAAACAAAGCAAAAAAGCACATAAAGGCGCCCGTGGGAGCCAAAGCTGCCGTAAAGACCGAGCACATCTTGTTGTTGGTTGCCAAGGAAAATGCGGCAAAGACAGCCATGAGCACATAAATCAACATGCTCATCCAAGCAGCCGGCACGTGCACGAAGATGATGCGATAGGAGTTACCCTGCGTGGCATCGATCGGGCACACGAAAAAGGCCAGATAAAGCCCTACGACAGTCAAAGCCAAAGCGGCCCAGAAGCACCACTTGGTGGTTTTGCCGGCAAAGCGGTAAAAACCTTCGGGATCAAAGAGGTTACGCAACATCGTCAGTCAACCTTTTAGTTATTGAATGGAAATTCTCAAAGCGGCGGCAATCGCAAAAGGCGCTGCAGCCAAAGCCAAGAAACTCAGAGCAGCCGTCACCATCAGGTAAGCGGTGGGCGAGACGCTGATGGCCACCTGAATCGTGGCACCGGCGCCGAACGTCAAAACCGGAATGTAAAGCGGCAACACCAACAAGCTCGTTAAAACGGAACCCGCGCGCAAGCCCAGCGTCAGGGCGGCACCGATGGCACCCACCAAACTCAAAACGGGGGTTCCCAACAATAAAGACGCCATCAGTACGATCGTTTGCTCCAACGGCAAATCGAACATCAAACCGAAAACGGCCGTAAAGATCGTGATCGGAATACCGGTCACGAGCCAATGGGCAAAAACCTTGGCAATGACAATGACCGTTAACGGTTCGGCAGAAATGATCATCTGCTCCAAGGTGCCGTCCGAATAGTCAAGCGCAAAAATACGCGGCAGCGACAACAGTGCTGCCAACAAAGCGGCCACCCACACCACGCCCGGAGCCATATTGCGCAAAAGGTCCTGTTCGGCACCCACACCCAAGGGCACCAAAGTGACGACCACGGCAAAGAAAAAGAGCGTCTGAACGATATCGGTCTTTTGGCGCAACGCCAACATCAAGTCGCGACGAACGACGGCAAAAAAGAGATTAAGCATGATTTGCCTCCGTTTCGACCTGAACCTTCTTGCGCTTGCCCGGCGCAAAGTCGCTCACGTCCACCGTCATGCAGTGCTCGGAGGGCACGCCGGTGTCGCACTCCTGGTGCGTGGTATAGATGACGATGCCGC
>JAUNOJ010000241.1 GCA_030531135.1 Sutterellaceae bacterium
TTTTGGGTGTCGTGATCACGATGGTGCCGCTTTTGATCGTGGGCATCATCGCCCGCATGAAGATGAAAATGAACTACCACTCGATCGTCGGACTTTTGGCAGGCGCCACCACCGATCCGCCCACATTGGCCTATGCCAATACGCTGTCGGAAAAGGATTCTTCTGCCATTGCCTATTCGACCGTTTATCCGCTGGCAATGTTTCTGAGAATTCTTTCCGGGCAGTTGACGCTGGTTGTGCTTTGGTCGTTCATTAACTGACGGTCGCAAACCGGAAAAAAAAGCGCCGCAATCTGACAGGATGCGGCGCTTTTTTGATCAACCCATGAAAAAACCTTCCCTCGGGCAAAATTCGAAGGAAGGTTTTCTTTAGCCTAACGACTCAAAACGCGACTATTCGCAAGCGTTGAAACTGTCGTCAGAGGGATTCCACATCGCGCCGTAGACTTCAGCCTTCAAATCGGCCGGGTACTCGATCTGAGCCAAGCCCTTGTCAAAGCAGTACTGTGCCACGGCAACGGCAATTTCGCCGGACAACTCGCGGATCTGGGAAAGCGGCGGATACATGGCGCCGCTGTCGAGATCTTCGACGCTGACCAAATCGGCCAAGCGCTTGGCAGCTGCCAAGAACACACCGTTGGGAATGCTCTTTGCACGCGTGTAGATGCAACCCAAACCGATGCCCGGGAACACATAGCTGTTGTTGCCCTGACGCGGCACGAAGGTCTTGCCGTTAATTTCAAGCGGGTCAAACGGGGAGCCGCTGGCAAAAATCGCGCGACCATCGGACCACTGATAGGCTTCTTCGGCCGTGCATTCGGCCTTGGAGGTCGGATTGGACAAAGCGAAAATGATGGGCTTGTCGTTGATTTCGCTCATCAATTCGATCACTTCCTGACTGAAAGCCTTAGCCTGAGCGGACACGCCGATAATGGCAGTAGGCTTGATTTCGCGGATGGCTTCGACAAACGTCGGGCACACGTTCCAGTCATGAGCAAACGGCACCTTGTTGTCTGCCAACTTGTCGCCGCGCTTGGCGCTCACCAACCCCTTGGAGTCAAAGAGCGAAATCTTCTTCAAAGCGTCTTCGCGGCTCGTGCCTTCTTCGACCATGGCGTCGGCCAAAAGGTGTGCGATACCGGTAGCAGCCGACCCTGCGCCCAAGAAGAGAATGCGTTGATCGGACAACTTTTGCTTCAAAACGCGCATGGCGGAATAGAAACCCGTCACAACCACGGAAGCCGTGCCCTGAATATCGTCGTTGAAGCACGGCACGCGATCGCGCCAATAATCCAACAAGTCGAAGGCGTGGCAGTTGTGGAAGTCTTCGAACTGAATCAAGACGTTGGGCCAGCGTTCGCGCACGGCGACCACAAATTCGGCCACCAACGCATCGTAAGCTTCGCCGTCGATACGCTTATGGCGCGCACCGATATACAAGGGGTCGTTCAACAACTCTTCGTTATTGGTGCCGACATCCAAGGTCACGGGGAGAGCCTTTTGCGGATTGACACCGGCACAAGCCGTGTACAAAGCGAGCTTGCCGATGGGAATACCCATGCCGCCCGCACCCAAGTCGCCCAAGCCCAAAATACGCTGACCGTCGGTCACGACGATAATGTCGACTTCTTCGTTGGGTACGTTGGCAACGACTTCGCGCACGTGACCGGCGTCTTCGGCAGTAATAAAGAGCCCGCGAGACGAACGATAGAAGTGACTGAATTTCTGGCAAGCTTCACCGACCGTGGGGGTGTAGATAAAGGGCATGTACTCTTCGACGTTTTCCATCACGAGTTGGAAGTAAAGCGCCTCGTCGATCATGCGCACGGTATCGAGCACCAAGTATTTGTTCAAGGGCGTCGTCTGCTGGTTCATCAACTCCTTCCAGCGAGCCACTTGCTGCTCACGCGTCGAAACGGCTGCCGGCAATAGGCCCTTGAGTCCCAAAGCTTCACGTTCTTCTTGGGTGTGGGCCAAACCGCGGCCGAGCCACGGATTGCGCAGCAGTTTGATTCCGCGCAGATTCTTTTCACAATTGGTCATCTTAACTTGCCTAAATCAAGGAAATGTTCGGAGAGCTTTATTGTCATCTATGGAGCACCCTTCGCTTCTCCGGTACAAACTTCGGTGCTCAATTTCTTTATTCTACGCCATCAACTACAAGATATTGATCCTCCGAATGGGCGAAAACCCGCCTATATTTGGGCGAATTTCGTTTTTTGTCACCTTTTTAGCGTAACGCCAATAATGACGATAGGTTAGGCCTGATGCAAAAAAGCCATACCGAGCGACACCCGTAAGCAATTTGCCCACTACCGAAAGCCTTCGAACTTGCGTAGCATTAGATGCAATTTCTTATTGCGATAGACTCCGACCTATCGCTGAATTTTGAAGGATAGAAAATGACGAAAGAAATCGTTTCCACAACCAATGCACCGGCTGCCATCGGCCCCTACTCTCAAGCCGTCGTTGCCGGCAACCTCATTTTCGTCTCCGGCCAGATTCCGATCAATCCGGCCACGGGCGAAATGCCCGAATGCATCAAGGATCAGGCCCGTCAGTCGCTCACCAACCTCAAGGCCATTGTGGAAGCTGCCGGCTGCACCATGGATCAGGTGGTTAAAACGACGTGCTTCTTGGCCGATATCGGCGACTTCGTTGCCTTTAACGAGGTCTATGCCGAATTCTTCCCGGCAGGCAGTGCGCCCGCACGCTCTGCCGTCGAAGTGGGTGCCATCCCCAAGGGCGCCAAGTGCGAAGTCGAATGCATCGTGATGCGTTAATTGTTGTTCGTCACGCCGAAAGAAAAAAAATCTCCGCGCCGGTCTCGGTTGCGGAGATTCTTTTTGCGTGTCGATCGTCAATGACCGTTATCGAACACGGTCTTGGTTTGAGAGAACTCTTCCAAGCCGGCCAAACCGCCTTCGCGCCCGTGACCGCTTTGTTTGTAGCCGCCGAAAGGCGCCGACTCGTCGCGCACGGCATCGTTGATATAAACGCCCCCGGTACGCAGTTTGCGCGCCACGGCAATCGCTTTTGCCTTATCGGGACTAAAGACTGCGGCGCTTAACCCGTAGATCGAGTCGTTGGCAATGGCAACGGCTTCTTCGACCGTGTCATACGTGATGACGCAGAGCACGGGCCCG
>JAUNOJ010000014.1 GCA_030531135.1 Sutterellaceae bacterium
ATCAAGCTCTTTGAGCGTCAGTGCCGCCACGATGTCAACGGCAAAGAGCACCCTGCCGACGGCTATGTGGACGCGGGCTTTATCGACTCCGTCACCAAGGATCACTACATCTATATGATCAAGGCACCTTACGGCTCGGAAATCGAAGTCATTCGCCCCAACGATCACGCTTATCTGATGGCAGAACGCGTGCCCGGCCGCCGTTAATCAGCGAGAACGTGCCAAAAATCCTCGAAAGCGCTGGGACAAGAAATCACGGTCGGGCGCAACACGTTGTGCCGTCAAATCGATGCGTTTTCCGTCGATGGCGTCCAAAAAGTCGAGCAAGGCTTGCGTACCGGCTTTGGCTTTGAGCTCGCGTGAAATCGCCACCACACCGTCGGCGCTGATGCCCAAAAGGTCTTGATCGTAGGCGGTGTGCAAGAAGGGATTAAGCGTCAAGCCGTTTGAGACGCGCGTGCGATAAGCCTCGTAGTCGGCCCAAGGTAGAATGTGAGCAGCCTGAACTAATGAGGGCACCGAGCAGTCTGAAATCACGCACGCACCGCCAAAGTTGGCCAGAACGGCCGCACGGAAATAGTTTTGGTTGACGCGCTGTTTGACGGTGACAAGAACTTCTCTGCCATCTGGCAAAGTTTCCAAGAAAGGCCGGTCAACCTTGGTATCTGAGGGGATCGGATCAACACCTAAAAAGTCCGTTGCCCAACCGTTTTGTTCAGCATAAGTCTGTATCTGTCCGTAGAGATCCTCGATGTCGGAATCCTCAGAACGAAAGTCGTTCCAGACCTTCTTATCGAGAACCCCTCCATTGGCAAAGCCTTTGTGACCGAGCGCTTGCGCCTCTTTATCCAATGCTGCAAAGTTGGCCAATTTGAATGTAACTGATCCTACAGTGCGATCCAACACCTTAGCGAGCGCCTGAATCTGGGGATTTCTCTTGTCGATTTTGCTGTAGAGCGTCACGGTGTAGAGCCCCAAAGCCATGGTGAGTTCGGGCACCGTCCAGTTTCGTCCCGTGGTTCGCGTGGAAATTTTCTCGGTCATCGCGTGCGTCCTCAATGCGTGCGAATCATTGTAGCCGGCAGCCCGGCTGCATTGCCACTATGCGAACTCACAAGAGTCACACAGCAAATCGATTTTACATTTAAGAATCGTTTATGATTCCTTATGAGCACTCTCGGAACTTGTCCGGCTCGACAAGCGCTTCAAAAAAACCGACCGCATGCCAATGGGCGGTGTTCCCGAAATTTCTGAGAACAAACCCTAATTCCTACCAAATTTGTCGTCAAACCAATTCAAATATGCTAACGTGAGCTATACAGAAATACCTAAGCGATTCGACTTAGAAAACTCTGTTCGGGTGTTCTTTTCGACTTCCCTTCATTTGCGTCGAAAGAATGCTTCAAATACCACTAACCTATTAAGGTAAAAAACATGCAGCTTAAGCACAAAATTATCGCTGGCGCCGTCGCCGCCGTTTCCGGTTTCGCCGTTGCAGGCTCCTTGCCCAACATCGCTGTTTTAGCAACGGGCGGTACCATCGCCGGTGCCGGCGCCTCTGCCACCGGTTCCTCTTACAGCGCCGGTAAGGTCAGCGTCAACCACTTGGTTGCCGCCGTGCCGGAACTTGCCAAGATTGCCGAAATCACGCCCAAGCAGATCGTTCAGATCGGTAGCCAGGACATGACCGACGACGTTTGGCTTAAGCTCAACAAGTCGATCCAGGCCGACTGCAAGAAGTTCGACGGCTTCGTGATCACGCACGGCACCGACACGATGGAAGAAACCGCTTACTTCCTGAACCTGACCTTGAAGTGCAACAAGCCCGTGGTTCTCGTGGGCGCCATGTTGCCCTCTACCGGTTTGGGTGCCGACGGTCCGCGTAACCTCTACAACGCCGTGTTGACCGCCGCGACGAAGGAAACCGCCAAGTACGGTGTCGTCGTTGCCATGAACAACATCGTTGTGGGTGCTCGCGACGTCATGAAGAGCAACACCGTTCAGCCCGATACGTTTATCGCAGGCAACTTCGGCAAGCTCGGCACGATCTTTAACAACAAGGTTGAATACGAATCCACGAACTTGCGTGCTCACACCACCAAGACGCCTTTCGATGTTTCCAAGCTCGAATCGTTGCCCAAGGTCGGTATCGTTTACACGCACGGCGGTGTTGAAGGCATCCAGGCTCAAGCTTTGGTCGATGCAAAATATGACGGTATCGTCAACGCCGGTGTCGGTAACGGTAACATCCACAAGTCCATCTTCCCGATTTTGGAAAAGGCCGCTAAGGACGGTATCGCAGTTGTTCGCAGCTCTCGCGTTCCGACCGGCGCAACCACCAAGGACGCCGAAGTGGATGACAACAAGTACGGCTTCGTGTCTTCCGGCACTTTGAACCCGCAGAAGGCTCGCGTGCTCTTGCAGTTGGGTTTGACGAAGACCCACGACTACAAGAAGCTCCAAGAGTACTTCGACAAGTACTAATTGGTTAAAAAGCGCTTGATTTTTTGATCGGGCGCTTCAAACCCCAAGTACGAAACTGCCTTGAGTCTTTCGGCCCAAGGCAGTTTTCTTTTGGTCATCCGTTGTGGAAAACGTTTAGATTGAGCGATCCGTCACCGTTTCAGGATGCTCTTTTAAGCGTAAGAAGTTGACAATCGTCCAAAGCCCGATGGTCGAGAGCCCGAACACGATCAAGGCTGCCCAATAAAGGTTGCCCGAGCCGTAAAGAAAAGGCACCACGACGGCCGAACACAGCGCAAAAAACACTGTCTGCATGAAATTTTGCACCGAACTTGCCATACCGCGCGACTTAGGAAAGAAGTCCATCAACATCAATGACATGCCCGGACGCACGATGCCGATACCGATCGTATAAACAAAAAGCGGCATCACGGCAAAAGGCATCGCGTGCATAAAGTCGGTCATCATGGCAAAGCCTGAGAAAACGGCGGCTGCCGCCAATACCATAAAGCCGATACGAATCGTCATGGCGGTGCCGAACTTCACGGCCAAGCGTGTGGACATCCAGCTTCCGACCACGGTGCCTGCAATCATCGGCAAAAAGAGCATCCAGAATTCGTCGACTTCAAGACCTGCCACATTCACGCACCAGTCGGCGGCACCGGCAATAAAGACACCCTGCCCCAAAAAACACAGCGACAAGGCCAAGTTTCCGATCTGAAAAGCTTTGTGCGTCAAACTGCGCTTGTAGCCGGTAGCTAAACCGGAAATGCTCACGGGTGTGCGCTTGTCTTTGGGCAGACTTTCGGGCAAAAAGATCATGCAAAGCACCGCCAACGCAACGCTAATCGCAGTCAAAGCCACAAAGTGACTGTGCCAGCCCAAGTGTTTGGCAAAGTAGCCGCCCAAAACCGGGGCGATTGCCGGACCAAACCCGAAAACCATGGCCACATAAGCCATCAATTTTTGTGCTTGCACGCCGCCGTAGAGGTCTCGAATCACGGCCATGCCGACCACCATGCCGCAACCGGCGAATAGACCCTCGCAGAAGCGAAAGAAAATCAGCCAATCCAAACTCGGCGCCAAGGCTGCCCCGAGGCTTGCGACGGCAAACAACACAAAGCCCGCCACCATCGTAGTTTTACGCCCGATGATGTCGCTTATCGTCCCGTAAAAAAGCGTCATCAAGGCAAAGCCCGCCAAATATGATGACAAGGTTTGTTGCACGGCTTCCAAAGACACGCCGAAGAATTCCGTCATCTCGTGAAAACTCGGCATATACATATCGGTCGCAAAGGGGCCGATCATGGAACATGCGGCTAACAACCAGGTAAGAATGTGAACGTTGACTTTAGGAGTTGAGGATACTGCTTCGGACATAATTTTGTAATGAATATTGATTCAGTGCGCATTTTGACCGAAATTTTGTCATTTTGTCTCCGCCAAAAGAAGTAGTTGTTCGTAACAATGTACGACAAAAAGACAAAAGCCTTGTGTCTTTGGATTCGGACACAAGGCTTTTCGAGTTCGACTCAAAGCAGATGCTTAATCTTTGAGGAGTTCGGGCTCAGGCTTGCGGCCGAACCATTTTTCAAAGATCTTGGCAAATTCGCCGTTTTGCTTGATGGTGGTCAAGCCGCGGTTGATCTGGTTCAAAAGCTTGGTATTGCCCTTCTTGACGGCAATGCCCAAGTCTTCGCGGGTCAGAGCCACGGGCAGAGACTTCACCTTCCCGCGACCGGCCGTGGTGGCGTAGTAGTCGTTGGTCGGGATGTCGTTGACAACGGCGTCCACGCCGTCGTTGCGCAATTCCAAATAGCATTCGTTCAACTGATTGAAGATACGCACCTTGGCGCCTTTGATCTTGCGGGAAGCGGCTTCGCCGGTCGAACCGATCGACACTGCCAAACGCTTGCCTTCCAAGTCTTCGGCCTTGGTGATGGTGGTGTTGTCGGCATTGACCACAATGCCCAAGCCGGCAATATAGTAGCGATGAGAAAAGTCCACGCTCTTGGCGCGTTCGGGCGTGATCGTAATATCGTTAATCGCGATATCGATGTTGCCGGTCTTTAATGCCGGAATCAAACCGTCGAAAGCCAAATTTTTGACTTCGACTTCAAAGCCTTCAGCCTTGCCGATGGCGCGGATGATGTCGACGTCGTAGCCCACGTACTGACGGGTTTCGATGTCCTGAGAACCGAAAGGCGGATAAGCCGCATCCATACCGACGACGAGCTTCGGTTGTTTTTTGGCCCAAGCAGGAACGGTGGTTAAGGCGGCAGAGGCAATCACGCCGGTTAAAAAGGTTCTCTTTTGCATTTGTCTGTTTCTCTTCTTAAGTTGTTGTAGTTCTCGTGCCGAAATTCTTCGGCGATGGAGGACAGATTTTAACGGGACTAGCGCTTCATTGCTAAACATTAGACCGACTGAAAACCCGGTATTACAACCTGGCTCAAATCGGCACAAGAATTTTTTGGCGTCAGTCTCTGTCGCTTGATGTTGTTTGTGCCGCTCGTATTTGCTTGAGCCTTGCAAGATGCCTTTCGGGATCGAAGTTGAGAGCAATGCCGCTACTCAATCCAATCTCAATCGCCGCTCGAAGGTTTTTCTTTTCTTGTGACGCCGTTAAACGCAAGTCGGTAGTTGCGACTTGGTTTGAATCAGAGTACTTTCGGATTGAAATCTTTTCATTGACGAAGGCTTGCTGACCAGGTACGAGAATCGAAGATTTGGTACTCACGGTATGCTCCTTTTGTTTTCGATTCGAAAATACTGCCATGGGATTGTCGCGTTGTCGTGCTTTCTGCCCGAATCGCAACACCAATCTTGACATCCTTTTTGTCTTGCGCCAATCGCTTTGCTTTTTGCTATTCTCTCTGTCAACAAAATTCCACATCAGGGAGAATTTCAAATGGCTCAACATCCTTTAGCCGATTTGATCCGCAATACCGGCTCCGTTGTCATTGACGGCGCCATGTCCACGGCACTTGAAAAAGCCGGCTGCGACTTAAACGACAAACTTTGGAGCGCACGCGTTCTTATTGAGCAACCCGAAAAGATTCGTCAGGTGCACACCGACTACTTTGAAGCCGGTGCCAATGTCGCCATTACCGCAAGCTACCAAGCCACCGAAGCCGGTTTCAAGGAACGCGGTTTCGATTCGGCCAAAGCCTACGAACTCATTGCCCGCTCCGTCACGCTTGCCAAGGAAGCACGCGCAGAATTTTTGACGCGCCACCCCGAACTCGATCCCAAGTCGTTGTTGTTGGCAGGTGCCGTGGGTCCCTACGGCGCGTATCTTGCCAACGGCGCCGAATACACGGGTGACTATCATTTGGCGGATGACCAATACCGCGCATTTCATCAGTTGCGCATGAAGGCTTTGGTCGAAGCCGGTGCCGACTTCCTTGGCATTGAAACACAAGCCAGACTCGACGAAGTCAAAGTGATTTTGTCGATGCTCGAAGACTTGGACGCGTCCGCTTGGGTGACGTTTACCTTAAAGGATAGCGGCCACATCGCCGACGGTACGCCCATTGAAGAAGTCTTTGCCGTGTGCGGCAACCACCCGTTGGTCGACGCCGTCGGCATCAACTGCATCAAGCGCGAAATGGTCGCCGAAGCCTTGGAACGCATTGCGTCCGTCACCGACAAGCCCATGATCGTCTATCCCAATTCGGGCGAAACCTACGATCCGACCACCAAGTCTTGGCACCATCCCGTTTCGGGGCCGGGTTGGGACAACTTCGTGTCCAAGTGGAAATCCATGGGGGCGGTGTGTTTGGGCGGCTGCTGCAGAACTCTGCCTTCGGACATCGTTCAAATTGCCAACTTGATGAAGGCCGCAAAGTAATGTCTGCCTACGTCGGCCGCTTCGCCCCGTCACCCACGGGACCGCTTCACTTCGGAAGTCTCGTGTGCGCCATGGCAACCTATTTGGATGCAAGAGCGCATGCGGGCACGTGGCTTGTGCGCATCGAAGACATCGATCCGCCGCGAGACGTTCCCGGGGCCGACGTCGACATTTTGAACACCCTTGCCGGTTTCGGCATGCAAAGCGACAAAGATGTCGTTTGGCAGTCCGATCGTGATGCGCTCTATGAAGCTGCACTCAAAACGCTTCAACAAAATCGCGCTGTCTATGGATGCGCCTGCTCTCGCTCCGAAATTCAGGCGCAAAACAAACGCTTGGGATTGCCCGCCGGCGTCTATCCCGGAACGTGTCGCGCAGGCACCGGCGATCGCGCCGTGCGAGCATGGCGATTTTTGACGACGGACACCCCGGTCGAATTCACCGATCGCATTCAAGGTCGGTATTGCCAAAATGTCGAAAAAGAAGTGGGCGACTTTGTGGTAAAACGCGCCGACGGGCTTTGGGCGTATCAATTGGCCGTTGTTGTTGACGACGCGCTTCAAGGCATTACGCACGTGGTGCGCGGTGCCGATTTACTCGACAACACGCCTCGTCAGATTCTTTTGCAAAAGGCGCTCGGCTACCCTACTCCGGTATACATGCACATTCCGATTGTGACGGACGCCAACGGGCAGAAACTTTCCAAGCAGACCAAAGCCAAAGCAGTGAGCTGCGCCGATCCCCTGCCCGTATTGGAAACTGCGTTCGAATTCTTGGGATTTCAAAAAATAAGCGCCAAGAGTCTTGACGCTTTTTGGATGTCGGCCGTCAATTGCTGGGCCGAACGCTTTGTGTCGAAATAGTCCGACTCAGTCTTCCCAGGGAATGGGATTGGGAAAGACCTGATCGACAAGCGAGCGAATCAAAATGATTTCATCGTCAATCGGAGCACCGAAAGTGGGCGAAGTCCCGGCACCGGTTTTTGCCGTCACGGAATAACGAATGCCTTTGCCTTCTCGAGTGTATTCCATCGTGGCGCTTTGAATGCGAGAGCCGACCCAGTCGCCCATCTTGGCCGTGAAACGCACGCAGAGCTTGCAGTCTTGGTCTTTAAAGTCATCGACTGCCTGAACCTTGAATCCTTTTTCTTCCAAAACGCTTTGAACTTGCAAACTGACGCCTTCGGCGGAGGCAGGCTCGGTCAACAGGCACAGTTCGGTATTACGCACACCGCCGAAACGGTATTCGTGAGGACTGTGACCGGTTGTTTGACAGCCGGCTAAGAGCACAGTGGCGACACAAGCAAAAAGGATACTGGGGCGCATAGTCTTTAAAATCAATCGGATTTCCCGAATTTTGTCTTCCAATCGTAGCAGTTTTTGCCAAAGGTTGCTCGCTTTTCCCTCCCCCGGTCCTCGTAAAGGCCCGACGGGCAAAGGAATTTCCGAGACAAGGACACGCGCAAAACAACCCATTAGGCCATGCGCGTCAAAGTCGTTAAGTGTGCAACGGCAGAGCGCGCCAGAGATCGGATATTGTAGCCGCCTTCCAAGATACTCACCACGCGATCGGCACAAACGAGTTTGGCCACACGCATGATTTCCATCGTGAGGTAGGAATAGTCGAACTCGGTCAACTTGAAGAGCGCCTGCTTTTCGTCGCGGTGGGCGTCAAAGCCGGCCGAGAGCAAAATCAGATCGGGCTTAAATTTTAATAGCTTCGGAATCCACTCGTCGTTGATCATGCGGATGACGTCGCTGCCCTCCGTGCCTTCGGGCATCGGGGCGTTGACGATGTTGCCGGCCGTGGCTTCCGGTAACCCGTACGGGAAAGCCGTATCCTGATACAGGCTAAAAAGTTTGATGCGCGGATCGTTTTTAACAATATCTTCGGTGCCGTCGGCACGATGCACATCGATGTCGATGATGGCAACGCGTTGCAGTCCCAGATTGTCCAATGCGTGAAGCGCCGCACAAGCCACGGAATTGATCAGACAAAAGCCGTGTGCGAAATTGCGCCCGGCGTGATGTCCCGGCGGACGCACGCAGGCAAAGGCGTTTCTCAAAGAACCCGAGCACACCTGACGCACCGCTTCGATGGCCGCCCCCGCGCTTTTCATGGCGGCGGTAAAACTCAGTTCGTTGACTTCGGTATCGACGCTCAGTTTTTCAGGGGTGTGCGTCGCCGATTGACTTGTGGCGCGCAACTTTTCCACGTACTCGGCATCGTGCGCACGCAAAACGTCTTCAAGCGACGCTTCTTGGCTTGGAAGCGGCACCACGCAACGCGTCAAGCCCGCGGCGATCATCTGATCTTCGATGGCTTCGATGCGTTCAGGCCTTTCGGGGTTGTCTTCCCCTTGCTGGTAGGTCTGACATAGGTCGTGCGTAAAAAATCCTGTGGGCACTGATTTCGCCTCATTTCGTTCTTGTATCCGACTACTTTACTGCGTTTTGCCGATCTGTGCAAAAGTTTCGACTGTTTCGTTTAGAAAAAAAGTGTTAGTTCCTACCCCCGACAGACGGTAGCCGAAAGAACGAGCCCCACCTACAATGCCTGACAGCAAAATCGTCGGTGGGCTCAGATATGCCGATCGACAGAAATATGCGGCTTCGGCTCGCAAGGAGAAAACACATGCAACGTCGCGATCTTTTGGGCACCGCCTTCGGTGCCGCAATCACAGCTATTCCCGCCGTGCACGCGAGCGTCACGGACAATTTCGGAGACAAAACTCGTCCGGTCGACACCAAAAATGCCGCGCGCGGTTGGGGTACGGGCGCCGTCAAGCCCATCGAAATCAAGGGGTGCAAAATCGGCGAAGGTCGCCCCAAACTCATTGCACCGACCACGAGCAAAACGCCCGACGATCTCTATGCCACGGTTCAGAAATTCGCCGGTATGGCACCTTTGGACATGATCGAAGTTCGTATCGACTATTTGGGAAAATTGCAGCCTGCGCAATACGCTGAAATCACGCGCAACGCCTACAAAGCCGCCGGTAACAAGATTGTGCTGGTGACGCTTCGCAACGGCACCGACGGCGGTCCGTTCGTGGCCGACGACAAGTATTACGGCGACGTTTACCGCGCGGTGATCGAGTCGGGCGCAGCCGACATTATCGATTTGGAACTCTTCCGAGACGCCGCCATGGTTCGCTCTTTGGTTAAGGCTGCGCACGCCAAGGGCATTAAGGTCATTATCAGCGACCATGAGTTTAAGTTCACGCCCGACGAAGGCGAAATCGTTCGTCGCCTGTTGCTTGAACAGGAATTCGGTGCGGATATTCTCAAAATCGCCGTGATGGCACTCTCGCCCGAGGATGCCCTGACGGTCATGTCGGCAACGGCCAAGATGCGTCACTACTACACCGATCGCCCCATGCTCACGATGGCGATGGGCAAGTGGGGCGTGTTGACGCGCATCACCGGCGAAGGGTTCGGGTCCGATTTGACCTTTGCGTCCGTGGGCGGCAAAGCCAGTGCTCCCGGTCAGATTCCGGCCGAAGACTGCTTGACGGTCCTTGAAACGCTGCACAAGGCCATGAATCCGTAATTTTGAGCTTTGTCTCGATAGCGAAATCCTCGTTTGCTCTTCGAAAGTCAGACGAGGATTTTTCTTTTGTGTCGCACAGCTTCAAACCAACTCGCAAAAGCACGCGCAAAGCGTCTTGATCGGTTAACATTACCTTTCGTTTTGACCGTTTCTTTTGTTTTCGAAACCCATGCAGCAGAATTTTTCCAGAAGAGACCTTTTACTCGGTGCCATGGCGCTGACGTTGCCGACCGTTTCTTTGGCGGCACCCACGAAAAATTTTGCCCAACGTGCCGATGTGCAGAAGTGGGCCAAGCGCATTGCGCAGCAAGAAAAACTCCCCTATCGTTGGATCATCGATAACCTCGCCAAGGCCAAGCACATCCCGACCAGTGTGCGCATCATGGATCAGCCGCGTCTGACGGCCGGCAACAAACCCGACGACTGGTTTGCCCATCGCAAAAATTTCATGAATGCGGTTCGCGTCAATGCCGGACTTGAATTCGTCAAGAAGCACCGCAAAACGATTCTTGCCGTTCAAAGGCAATACAGGATTCCGGGGGCTGTGGTTGTGTCCATTATCGGGATCGAAACGATTTTCGGAAAACGCCAGGGCGACTATCGCGCTTTGGATACCTTGACCACGCTATCCTTTGATCACAAGCGTCGTGCGGACTTTTTCCGTAAAGAATTGGTGAGTTACTTAAAGCTTTGCCGCAAAACCAAGGCCGATCCGGCCGTGATGAAAGGAAGTTTTGCGGGCGCCGTCGGCATGTGCCAATTCATGCCTTCCAACATCTTGGCTTACGGCGTGGATTACGACAAAAACGGTCGCATCGATTTGAATAATTCTGCAGCCGACGCCATTGCTTCGGTGGCAAACTATCTTGTCAAACACAACTGGCAAAGCACGCTTCCCATCGCTTGGGAATGCGACGCCACGCCGGCGCTCTACCAACGCTTGAAAGCGGGCGGCGGCAAAACGCACACCACGCTTGCCAAGGCCAAAGCCGCGGGCGTCAAGCTCAAAGAATCGGCATTGGTTCCCGGTCATACGCCTGTGATGCTCATTCAGTTGAAGTCCCCGCAAAAGGACACTTGGCGTTTGGGCACGGAAAACTTTGCGGCCATCATGCGCTACAACCGCTCCTACTTTTATGCCGAAACGGTCCGAGAACTTGCCATGGCGCTGATCGAAGCCGATCCGGCTTTGGCCGGCCCCATGAAGCTTGCCAAAGACACGCCGCATCAAGTCATTGAGGGCGACAATGTGCCCACGACCGAAACGTCGCAATCGGTACAAACGCAAGCGCCGAAGCAGTCTCCAATCCGCGAAACGGTCGAAGACGTTCAAACGCCTCAAAAGGCCCCTGAAACGCCGCAAAGCGCAACGCACCCCGCCCGTCAGGCACCGACCACGTCTGAGGGCGTACGCATCGATTTGACGCCGCGAGAAGCACCCCAGACGACACCGCAACCGTCTGGCTCGACACGCAGCAATTTCATTCGCGAAACCGAAACCGTGATCGACTCGCACCCCGTCAAGCGCCTGCCGGAAAGCCCCCTGCCCGAGCCCGGCAGCACCTATGCGCCGGCACCGGCTCCGGGAGAGCCCACGGTCTATGCCATTCCGGACTATTCTCAACCGGTGATGCCCGACGGCGTTCCGTTGGAAGCCCGCGTCAAAGACTGGTCCGACACTGTCATTACGCCTGCCGTAGATCCTTCGATCTTCGACAAGTGAGTTGCAAAAACGACAGAAAAAATAAAAGCCCGAGGTCGCGAAACTTCGGGCTTTTGGATTTCTTTACTCATCGGCAATCACGCCGACGGCAAGACCGATATTAGTAGTTGGTCTTGCGAACTTCGAAGAAGCTCTGAGCGTAGTGGCAGACCGGGCAGACGTCCGGAGCGTCGTTGCCGACCACGATGTGACCGCAAATACGGCATTCCCACATCGTCATTTCGCCCTTGGCAAAGACCTGCTTCATCTGCACGTTGTTGAGCAACTTGCGATAGCGTTCTTCGTGGGTCTTTTCGATGGCGCCGACCATACGGAACTTGGCAGCGATTTCGGGGAAACCTTCTTCATCGGCTTCCTTGGCGAAACGGTCGTACATGTCGGTCCATTCGTAGTTTTCGCCTTCGGCAGCAGCCTGAAGGTTGGCAACCGTATCCTTGATGCCGCCCAAGAGGTCAAACCACAAGCGGGCATGTTCCTGTTCGTTACGAGCGGTCGAAAGGAAAATTTCGGCCAACTGTTCGTAACCTTCACGGCGAGCCACTTCGGCAAAATAGGTGTACTTGTTGCGAGCCTGAGATTCGCCGGCAAATGCGTCGGCCAAGTTTTTCGCCGTCTTCGTGCCTTCGAGCTTGTTGTTGCCGCAAGCCTTCTTTTCTTCAACGGGTTCGAACACTTCCACGCCCTTGTGGCACAACGGGCAGATGTAATCGGCAGGCAATTCGTCGCCTTCGTAGATATAGCCGCAAACCTTGCAACGATACTTCATTTTTTTCTCCTGAAATGAATTTGAGGACTCTTCGGGTAAGAGTCCTCGTTTGGGGTTATCGCTATTTTACCAAGTGCGAATAAAGTCTGTAAGCGATTTTTTTCACCGGTTGAGAGGTTGTTTTAGCATTGATAGAAAACCTCAATGAGTAAATAAGATTGATTGTCACTCCGGAGACAAACTGTCTCTTATTTACCCAACTTCTACCAACGGTTGAAAGTCTGTGCCATTAAAGATGGAGCGATTACCGATGCCATCTCTGTAGGACAAAGAACAAAGAATTTGGTACACGCGCGGTGCGTCTTGATTAATTTGCTTAATTTTGATGTTCAAGCTTCCAGGTCTCTTGTCCAACAATTCAGAAAATCCTGTCGCCAGATATCGAGGTAGATAGCCAACAACTGCCGAAGGGTTATCTGAACAAATCATGACTGCACTTGTATCTCGCGGGTTTTGCTTGTCCAAAAGCAATCTCAACTCATCTCCAACCTGAAGATGCTGTTGGAGTTCCTCGGCTTGCCATGTGTGGGATGCACCATGGACTAAAAAAACGACCTCTCCGTCTCCGTATTCATCGGATCGAACGTCCGGAAAAACTTGGAATGTATCAGTTACTTTGATAGCCTCAGACCGAGCAAGCATATCCATGGCCGTTACATGCTCGACATCAAGATCTAGCCAACGCACAAAATCCTCATACTCAGGTCGACGAGGAGATAGTAATCTGTTCGAAAAGATCGGAAATAACTGATTTGACTCATAGATCTTGTTGATATCCGACAAACCTAACAGGGGTAAAAAGCTATGAGCCTCTTTCACCCCAGCCGTATACACAAAGCGATAACCCTTTTCAGTTTGATCTAAGCGCCCAATGACATGCCAACTATGATCTACACTGGACTGCCACGCAAGGAACAGACGATTACACATTTGATCTAACTCTTTCAATATTAACGGCTATAAGCTCTAAAGCGAACTTTTTCGCTACGGATGAACACAGTTCTTCAGGAATGTTGCTTAATACTTCCTCAATGTTAGAACGATTGAGCAAACCTAAAGATTCAAGAACTGTTTGGCGTGCCTCGGGACATAAATGAATTGCCTTGACTAAACAGTTTAATGTACTTAGTTTTTTGCCCGTATCATCAACGAACATTGTCTTTGCTCGTTGCGCAAATCTATCAACACTAAACCCACTATCTTTTGATTCTAATCTACTCTCTCTTTCAGTATCGCTTAATCCTCTACCCAAACTCGCCGCGTGATCAAAGCTCGGAGCCAAAAATTGTTTCGCTTGGACTTCATCCCAAATAATCCCCCAATTCATATGATGCCGATCTTGATTTCCAATTAGGGTATCCAACAACAGATATAGACAAAAAGTTTTTGCTGACTCTCTATCGTTACGACCATATCTTTTGTCTAACGCATCCAAGCAGTAAAACACATTTTCTAGCGTATACAGGCTATTTCCTCGACTCTTTGTCATCTCAAACTGATAGCCGGGTACCCACTCTGACAACAATTCATTTCCATGAGCCAATTGTTGTGCCGAATGCATCATTTTCTTTGTCATTACCCCAAACTTTCTACCACCAAAAGCATCGGTAATACAACATAACTGATATTCTGCGTGAGGTATTTCCATAATGTTACATAACTCACAGGCACACTTTTCGGTCCAACACTCATCGCGCCGATTGTCATCAGGAATTTTGACCATCCACTCTTTACCATCTTGCCACCATTTCAAGATTTTTCCTGAAGTTTCCAGATTGGGAAAAGCTCGCCGCTCAATTTGCTTAATTTCGTACATAAGCTCCCTGTGTCAGACCAAAAACTTTTTTATGTAAGGCTTTTAGAATCAAGATACGTCTCAACGGCTATCTTGATAAATTCATTTAGAGATTGGTTATTACGCGCAGCATACTCTGCAGACCTTCGATGCAGTTCTTCACCGATACGTACATTGAAAGTGCCCGAAAATGGTTTTTCTGGCTCACCCCCCTTTCTACGACACTCACCTATGTAATCATCAATGGAGTTTTTAAATCTTTCCCGAAGCTGTGTGAGATTTTCTGCTTCGAAACGAATAGTTTTCTTAATGAATAAAACCTCACCAACCAACATGTCTGATACAAGATTAGGAACTATCGAGACGGTATATCCTTTATAAGACAATATCGTAGCCATTTGGTAACATTATATGCAACTATTTCATAGTTGCAAAAGCGGTGAAATAAAAAGAGAGATAACAACCGTTACCTCTCTTTCCTGGAATTTATGGTCGGGGCGGCGGGATTCGAACTCGCGACCCCTTGCACCCCATGCAAGTGCGCTACCAGGCTGCGCTACGCCCCGAACGAAGATCGTATTATATAGGATCTTTTGAGAAAATTGCAAGTTTTTGGAGAAACTTTTTTTTATTTTTTTGACAAGCTCGCCGAAACTTCCACTAACTGCGAAAGTACATCGCTCATCGTAGTCTTAAGATAGGCATTTTCCTTGGCCAACGTCGACTGGGCGGCGTCAATCCCGGCCTTGGCGCTTTCGTATTGAGAGAGCTGATACTTCAGTTCTTCGTTTTCCTGAGCCAGAGCTTCTTTGCCGGACGTAAGCGTAGCCACTTCTTGCGTCAAGGATTCGACACGCGCGCGAAGCTGCTGCAATTCGGCAAGCGTTTCTTCGGGCACCTTGTAGACTTCTTTGACGACTTCCTTCACAACCTCGATCGTCTGCGGTTGGGTAACGGCAGGCGCTACCGGTGTTGCAACCGGCTCTTGAGCAACGGGTTCGTCAACAACCGGTGCCGCCGGCTCTTGAACAGGCTGTGCAACTTCTTCAACAACAGGAGCCGGTTCGGGCTCGGCCTTGACTTCGGGCGCACTCTGCTCGACTTCGCGAGCCGGTGCCGTTGCCGTTTGGCCTGCCACCACGCCCGGATACTGCACCGGGAAGGCTTGTTCGGCAACCAACTGTGCCTTTGCCTGATCAATGGTCAGATGATCGACATACAACAGCTTTTTGATGCGCCAAATGAGCGCAACGTCATTACTCGAATAACCGCTCTTGGTGCCTCCGGAAACGCCGGCCAACTGCGGGAAATGAATTTCCCAGTAACGAATGATATAAGGTGCTAAACCGCAGTGTTGAGCAACTTCCTGCAAGGAAAACTGCTGATCCGGTTGCGTAAAATCGGGCATAACTCACTCTAATGCAATAAAGGTCGACGGCGTTTATTTCAAACACAGTCGACCTTTGGGTTCAATAACGCGTATCGCGAAGTTTAACCGAAACGCGTCGTTGTCGTGCATACTTTTTGTAAAGGATTACGCGACTTCTTTTTCGTCGTCCTTATCGGCCTCATAATCGGGATCGGTAAAGTCGGCCACACGGTCGCGCAAGTACTTCGACGGCGCAAACGTGATGACGCGACGGGCCGAAACGACATGCTCGTCGCCGTTGCGCGGGTTGCGCCCCGGACGAGCACTTTTGTCTCGGGGCGTAAACGTGCCGAAATTGACAAGCTTGACTTCCTTGCCTTCAACCAAAGCCTTTTCGATTTCCTCAAAAATCCCGTCGACCACGCTGCCGGCTTCCGAGCGCGTCAAGCCCAATCGCTCATAGAGCAATTCGATAAAGTGCATCTTGGTCACCGACGAGGCATTGGCGCGACCGACGGCATACAGCTCTTTTAACGGTTGTACGGAGTGATTTTGAAGTTGCATA
>JAUNOJ010000242.1 GCA_030531135.1 Sutterellaceae bacterium
AAGGCCGCTCGTATGTTTGCCGACGGTCCTTCTTCGATGATGTTGCCCGGCCAATCCATCCCGCATCAGGGTAACGGCTGCAACAACGTTCGTGCCTACTCTTTGTTGATGGCTTTGACGGGGAACGTCGACAACGCCGGGGGCTCCACTTTTAATAACTGGCCCGAAGACTATATCCGCTGGGACGAAGGCTATACCAAGACCTTTATCGATCAGAAGTGGTTTAACGAACCCGAACAGAAAGAGCGTCGCATCGACCGCAAATTTGCGCCGGTTTGGAACGAAATGCAGGTGCTTTGCAGTCCCAACATGCTGCCCGAAATGGTTCGCGACGGTCGAATCAAGGCCTTTGCCGGTTTCGGCACCAATCTGTTGATTTGGCCGAGCCCGGCCGAATATCAGGAAGCCATTCGCAAGATGGACTTCACGTTTGCCACCGACTACTTCTATCGTGCCGAAACGCACCACGACATGGATTTGGTGTTGCCCGCAGCCATGAACTTCGAACGTTATGCGCCGTTCGGCGTGCACGGTCGCAAGGTGAGTGCTCGCAAACCGGTCAAACCTTTAGGTGAGGCTTGGGAAGATTGGAAGATCGCTTTGACGATTGGTGCCGCCGTCACGGGCGACAGCAAATTGTTCTTCGACGGCGACCCCGTCAAGGCCTGCGACTCGATTTTAAACGGTTGGGGCACGAGCTACGCCGAACGTCAGGCGATGCTCCCGCAGGTCAACGTCTGCGAATGGTTCCCGAAGCCGCAAACCGAAAAGTATGCCAAGAGCATTTTGCGCTTTGACGGCAAACCGGGTTTTCGTACGCCGTCGGGCAAGATCGAATTCGTTTCTTCCGTTCAGGCCAAGCACGGTTTCCCGGGCTTGCCCGTGTATGTGAAGGCGCCGCAGCCCACTGAAAAGTATCCGCTCAAACTCTTGAACGGGACGCGTCGCCCCTACATCACGCACTCCAAGACCAGAAGCGATCAGCCGTACCTCTTGGAATTGGAACCGGAGTCTTATATCAACATGCATCCGGCCGACGCCGCCGCCCGCAACTTGGTCGAGGGCGATCGGGTCTGGATTCTTTCTCCCAACTATCAAGGTAAGGTGCGCGCACGCGTGCGTGTCACGATCCTTGCAAGAAAGGGCATGATCGACGCCCAGTACGGCTGGCGCGGCGATCAGGAAACGCAGCCGTTGATCCCGCGTAAAGGCTGGGATCCGATCTCGGGTTACCCGTGCTGCAACGATACGTGCGTTGAGGTCGTCAAGGCCGACGGCGCCGATAAAGCCTAATAGGAGAAAGACATGTCTAGCTACGGAATCATTGTCAATATCGACAAGTGCGTCGGCTGCCATGCCTGCGCCGTTGCCTGTAAAGAAGAAAACCAGGTGGCTCCCGGAATCTTTTACGAAAAGATTCACAGAAAGGAAAATATCGACGCCAATGTCGTGAACTACTATCGTGCGTCTTGCCAGCACTGCGACGATCCGGCCTGTATGAAGGTCTGTCCCGTCAAGGCCATTCACAAGGGGCCTGCCGGCGAAGTGCTCGTGGACGAAACGAAGTGCATCGGTTGCCAAATGTGCTCGCGTGCTTGCCCCTACGGTGTGCCGCAGTTCAATACCACGGGCAAAACCAGCTACTTCGGCGACAAGGCTCCCTTGGCCGTGCGCGATCTTGAACCTTGGCAACAGCACAAGGCCGGACGCGCCGAGCACTGCACGTTGTGCACACATCGCACGCAAAAGGGGCAAAAGCCCGCTTGCGTGGAAGCTTGCGGTATCGGCGCCATGGTCTTTGTCGATTACGAAAACCCGACGCCTGAAATGAAAAAACTCATCGATCAGGCCAAGGCGATGAACGTCAAAGCAGGGACCAAGCCCAAGATTCGTTACATCGCACGTCACATGGATGTCGAATCCTTTGAATTGAAGCTCTAACACACTCAGAGCCCAAAGACAAAACGGCCGCCCGAGAAAATTTTCAAGGGCGGCCGTCTCATATAAAAAATAAGGATGTTAGCCGTCAGTGCATTAAGAAAGGATGGCGGCAATGCCGTCCAAAACATCGGCAACGTCGAGATAAGCGCCGGCATCCGTTTCTTGCTCGCGAACGGCTTGAGTGATCGCAGGCGTTAACGGCGCAATGTGCGCTTTATAAAATTCAAGCCCCGTGGCCGCATCTTCGCGCAAAGCCATCACGGCTAAAAAGCCGAACATCAAACCGAGATGATCTTCCGGCACGACGGAGTCACCTGCCAACTCCAAGCCTGCTTTTTCATAACTTGTTTTGCATTCCAATTGCGCGCCTTGGCACAAGAGGTGTTGTGCGCTCGTCCAGGCACTTTCGCACAGCGGAATCGTTTGCTTGCCCACACCTAAAAAGAGTTTGGCGTAGGATTGGGAAAGCGCCAAGTCGTCGACCGGGCTTTTGGCGGCAATCGCTTGAAGACGAGCGCGAAGTTCTTCCGGCATTTCACGATCACATGAGGCCACCACATCGGCGGCAACGGGAATGGAAGCCGACGCGCCGAGGGTTTCGGGTTCAAGCAGAATATGGGCCATCGAATCGAAGACGGGACGGAGGCTGACGAATAATTGCTGGATTTCCATTGGGGATAGCTCAAAACAAAGGGCGCCGGAAAAAAATAAAAGCGCAAATAAAGAAAAAACGGTGCTCGCTGACATAAGAGATGCACCAAGGCGGTGTCCTGATTGTAGCGAATTCGGCAAGCAACTCGAAAGATGCCTGAGAATTAAGGGGGAATCGGCAATGAAGGCGATTGTTGGGAAGAGGGAATGAAAGAAAAGTAAAATTTTTTCTGAAAACTGCTTGACATCAAATAAATGCTTTGTTATAGTTTCGATCTCTCCAGTAAACGGAGATGAAAACATGGATCGCGGGGTGGAGCAGTCTGGTAGCTCGTCGGGCTCATAACCCGAAGGTCGGAGGTTCAAATCCTCCCTCCGCAACCAAAACAAGTTCTGATTGAAACAGCTTCCGCAAGGAAGCTTTTTTAATGAGAACGTTGAGTTTTCGAAGCAAGTGATGAGAAAAATAAATTTAAAAATTTTTCGAAAACGACTTGCAAAACGGATTTGAGTTC
>JAUNOJ010000243.1 GCA_030531135.1 Sutterellaceae bacterium
CGTGCAGAGCAATCAAAGGGAAATCGGCAATGTGTTGATTTTCAAAAAAGACGGACAACGTCCCGATTTCTTCTCCCTTTTGTACCGGAGCAACGGCAGGAGAAAGGTATTGAAAATGAGAAGAAAAGCCGCCGGTGCCTCGAGTCGCAATGTCTTTGCGTTTGACAGTGACCCAAATTTCAGCGGGTGATCCCACTTCGAGCTTGTCTCGATTGCCGGTCAGAATGTCGATGCGTTTGATGGGAGTCATTGCCGAAAACAGTCGCACCGTTTCGTAGTCCAAGCGACCGTTGCGCAAAAGCGTCAGCATGTCGTTGGTGGCCGTATCGGCATTTTTGCCACCGAGCAAAACGGCAAAAATATGTCTCGGCAGCGCGTTTTCGCCCTCGGGGCGATGCCAACTCGAAACGATATCGGTGCTCGTTTCATTGGTCATGATGCCGCCGATATTATCGGCCTTCCACAGCATCAAATTACGATTGCGTTGCGTGTGGTTGGTAAAAACAAATTCACGCTGAGAAAACCATTTGAACTCTTCGGGATGATTCCTGTGCATCGCCGCGGCAAGTTTGGCCAAGTCGTAGGCCGTCGTGCGCTGTCGGGCGTCGGCAATCGGAGACGTGAAATGCGACTCGCTCATTTGGATGGATTGAGCCGTTTCGTTCATTTTTTGAACGAATGCCTCTTTGGAGCCCGCCAAATGTACGGCTACGGCCAAGGAGGCGTCTTCGGCGGCAACGACGGCAATACCGTTCAGAAGCTGACGCAAGGGAGCCGGTTCCCCGCTCACCAGATACAAGCGGCGTGAGCTTTTGGCCAATAAACTGTCCTCGGGCGTGATGGCAACGGACTCTTCGAGCTTTTCGGCATCGTTTCCGATGATTTCCAAGGCCGTATAAAGCGTCATCAAATGCACCAGATCGCCCGGATTGACGGCATCTCGGCTGTGAGATTCGTTCATCACAAACCCGCTTAATCCGTCAAGAACAATCCAGCTTGAAGCTTGAGAGTGCAAAGGAAGTGCTTTGCCTGCGGCTAAGGACGTAGCGGGCAAAAGGAAAAGAGCGCAAAAAAGCGCTGCGATAAATGTTTTCATGCGATCGATCATGTGCGGAATTGTACAAAATACAATCGCAGTTGCCGTAACCGAATGATTGCAAATCTTTTCGGTTGACACGAAAAAGCTTTGTCGATTTGTTATTTGCCTACGGCAGAGCACCTAATCGCCTTGACTTTCGTCTCGAACTGTCTTTGTTGACGTAGTGCTTGTGCGACAAGCTTGTTAATCTTTGCCCGAAATAGATGTTGGGTCGAGAGTTCTTCGGCACCAAGACACAAAAATCAGGGAGATCTTTCAACATGCAAGAACAAATGCAAATGCCGGCCTTAAAGCGCAGCTTCGGCATGCGGGAGGCTGTCACGATTACGGCGGGATCCGTGATCGGCGTGGGACTTTTTACCGTGGGTTCCAACATTGTCGGCTACATGGGCTCGACGGTGATTTGGGCAACGCTCGTTGCGTTGCTCATCAGTATTTATCCGGCACTTCTGTACGCGGAAATGGGGGCGGCACTGCCCTACGCAGGCGGGACATATCAATTCGCCTCGATCGGTTTGGGGCGTGCTGCCGGCGTTTTGGCCGGATGGAACTTTATTATTTCTTTGGTGGCAGTCACCGGGGGCGAGGCTTTGGCCTTCAGCTACTACCTGAAAACGTTCTTTTCGGCTTTCGGCGTGACATTGCCTTTTTCGGATGTGGCCATTGCCGTTGTCGTGACAGTGTGCTTTATCGTTGCCAATGTTTGCGGCGTCAAGATTGCCGGCAGATTGCAAAACGGATTTATGTTCTTCTTCTGGGGGGTAGCCGTCATTTGGTTCCTGACGATGATTCCCAATATCCAGTTGCCCGCCTTTGTTCAGGCACCGTCGTTTTTACCGCAAGACCAGCAAATGAGTTTTGCTGCGGCCGTGTGCATGATCTGGTGGTGTTTTGCCGGATTTGAAGCTTGTGTTGCGATGGGCGAAGAAATCAAATACCCGCGCATCAACATTCCGAGAGCGCTCTTTTTGGCACCCTTTGTGGTTTTTGCCGTCAATGCGCTTTTCCAGTGGTTCCTGATCGGGATTACGTCGGTGGATAAGTTGGCAACGTTGGCAACGGCTCAAGCGCCTTATGCCGATGCAATGGTTGCCGCAGGCATTCTCGGCTTTCCCTTGGCTCTGTTGGCGGCCGGCATCGCTTTCGGCGGAGACTTTTCGACATTGAATGCCGCTTTGGCCACCATTCCCCGTTATCTCTTTACGATGGCTCGCGACGGTGCCATGCCGCGCGTTTTTGCCAAGACGAGTCGACGTTTTCAAACGCCGTACGTGGCTATCGTGACGTTGGGTATTTTGACAGTTGCTTTGATTGCTACAGACTCGCTGATCTACATTGCCTCCCTGTCGCTTTTTGCCGATCTTTTCTACTACGTTATCGGCATCGTGGCCGCTTGGGCGTTGCGTCGTCGTCATCCCGAGTTGCAACGCACCTATAAGGCGCCGTTGGTCGAAATCGGTGCCCCGGTTTCGGCGGTCATTTATCTTTACATGATGACGCAGTTGGATACGAACGCTTTTGTGACGGGTGTCGTTTGGAGCGTATTGGGGCTTGTCATCTATTTTGTTTGCAGTAAAAAATATGCACAAAGCCAATCTCTGGTTCCCGACTTGGCGGCAACGGGTGCGATGGACGAACCCGAAGCAGCCGAGAAATCCGCAATGGATCGCGAATATTTCATCTGGAAGGTAGTCGTCGGCCTGGCTTGTATTGTGTCCGTCGGCCTTTATATCGTTCCGTATCTCTTGGTGTAAGCGACTACAAAAGCCGAACCGAGTCTTTAAACTGTGAGTCATCGTCGCAGGGCATGGATTTGCCGATTGCGACGATGACTTTTTATTTTCTAGGAACGTTGCGGGAAAATGCAATCCGTCGAATCTGATCGAATTAACGAAATTTGCGATCTTGTCATCCGAGAGCGTTTCGAAGCTTTGAAGGATGTTTTGTGCGTCCGATGGTTGCCGGCGACCGAGAGTACGAACGAC
>JAUNOJ010000244.1 GCA_030531135.1 Sutterellaceae bacterium
AAAATTTTTTTAATAGCCGAGCTTCGCTCGGCCCGCAATTCCTCACGCGACTGAAGTCGCATGTTTCCTTGCGGTTTTTCCTATGAATCTGAAAGAAGTTGCCGCAGCCAACAGCCCCCAGCCGCCCACGGCAATGGCCCCGCCAATGGCAATGGCCATGGAAACAACCGAGTAGATTTGTGCGTAATTCTTTTGCCCGAAGACGCGGCGCACCAACAAGGGCGTTTGCACCGTCACGCCGGCATAGGCCCAACCGAAGAAAAAGCCGCCGGCAACGGCCATCGACAAATGCGCGTCGGCCATAATCAAGAGCAAAAGACCCACAACACCCAAGCCCACCGTGGTGACAATGCCTGCAGCCACGCTTTTGTCGTTAATCGCACCCAATCCGACTTTGCCGACTGTGACGCCCACCATGGCAGCCGAGGCCACAAAGGCAGCTTCTTCCAGAGTAAATGCAATGCTTTGGGCGTAGGCCGGCAACAAAACGTTTAAGGTCGCGGCACCGTTAATGAGAAAGGCAAAGACGATTAGCGCGTAGAAAATCGGCATTTTGACGGCGCGGACATAATCGATGCCGGTTTCAACTTGAGCTCTTTGAGTCGTCTCAAGAGCGCCTTCGGCGCCGTAAGGCAAAAGCCCCTTGTCTTTGGGATGATTGCGCAGGAAGATTGCCAACACCGGTGTGACAACCGCCAAAACGATGAGCCCGAAAATCAGGTACGTCGTGCGCCAACCGAATTGGGTGATCAAGTAACCGGCAATGGGATTGAAAAGAACGCCGCCGATCCCCGAGCCCGCACTGCAAATGCCGATGAATAAGCCCATCTTGGTTTTGAACCACCGGTTGAGCATCGTGGGCAACCCCAGATAGAGCAAAAACGCCAAAGAAATCCCGAACACGATTCCGGCACCGTAAAACTGCCAAAGGGCGTTAAAGCTCGACATCGCCACAAACACCAAACCGATCACGGCCGAAGCCGTTGCCAAGATTGCGCGTGCGCTGTACTTGTCCATGACCTTACCCGCAAACGACAAAGTCAGAGTGGAAAAAAGGAAGTTAAGCGACATATAGATGCCGAAACGCCCCACATCCACCTCCAAATCCTGACTCACGGGACGGTAGAAAATGCCCGCACAGCTCATCACCAGCCCCACAATCACAAACATGACCAAGAACTGACAAGCAACGATGACGTAACCGTAATGGAAGTTTTTCATGGCGAGTTGCGTCCTTTTCTATTGGTTAGAAACCGACTTTTTGGAGCCAATCGGCAACGCTCTTGGTTGCCGCTTCACGGTTATTTTGTGCAGTGGTTCCGCGAACAGCCAAACCGCGAAGAACGCTTGCACCTTTGCAAGTGCGGCGCAAACTGCTTTCGGTCACTCCCAAGCCGCTACCCTCATTTGTGCAAAACGGCACCACGGTTTTGCCGGTCCAGTCGTGCTTTTCAAGGAACGTGTAGACAGGCATGGGCATATCGCCCCACCAGATCGGGTAGCCCACAAAAATCGTGTCGTAGTCTTCAACACGAATATCGCCGACAACGGCCGGACGGGCATCGGCGTTGGCTTCGTCTTGGGCCTGATCGGTACACTCGCGATAGACTTCCGGATAGGCTTTCACGGGCTTGATTTCAAAGAGCTCGGCACCGGTTTGTTGTGCGATGATTTCGGCAACGATTTCGGTGTTACCCTTCGTAATATGCCCGACCGAATAGTTTTCGCCGGTGCGGGAAAAGTAGACGACTAAAGTTTTCTTGTTTGCGTTCATGGTTTGATCCGTTTGTTTTGATTCGGTCTCGTTGGCTCGTGTTGCCGTTACTCCCGCAAAGAGAGCAACGGCGCAAGCGATCAGTTGACGACGCTTTTTCATTTCGCATGGGCCTCCACGCCCTTTTCAATCATGGCCAGAGCGTTTAAGACGCGCGGATAGCCGATGAAAGGCACGGCTTGAGAAACTGCTGCGATGAGAAGCTCTTCGGAGTTCCCCATACGCAAGTTGCCGACGACGTGGCTTGCCAACTGCGATTCGCACCCGCCTTGCGCCAACAAAAAGCAAAACGTCATCAATTCGCGTTCGGCCAAAGACAAGCCGCCACGGGCGTAGTAATCGCCGAAACAGTTTTCGGTCAACCAACGGCGAATGTGGCGCGTCTTTTCGGGTCCCGATTGGGCAAAGCCCTTCATCGAGTCGCCGAAAATTTCGACAATGAGCGCCTCGCCCGTTTCATAGCGATTTTCGGTCGTGTTCTTTTCCTGAGGTTCCAAAGGCAACTTGATGCCGCGAGCCGCGAAGATTTCGTTGACGGCCTTCAAGTACGGATACACGCGCCCCACGCCCAAATAAGCCACCGACTGGTAGACGATTTCTTTGGCCTCAACGGGGGTGACACCCATTTCAAGCGCTGCGGGCAAAATGGCACGAAACTCGTCGATGCCTTGGCAGCCGAGCAACAAGGCCAAAACGATTCTCCAGCGTTGCGGCTCGGGGAGCTTGACGGTTTGGACAACATCGTCAAAGGCAAAGGTATCGAACCTGTCGATAAACTCGGGGTCGGTGTCCGGAAACTTCGAAACGTAGCCCGGAAACAGACGTTCATGATAGGCGTTGGCGCGATCTGAGGGCATTGTTATCTCCTGACTTAGTCGACGCAGTCGGTCGAAGCGGCCAATTCCGTTTGGGTACGGAAGTTTGCCAAACGCTTTTCAAGGGCGTCGATCGTTGCACTCAACGCTTGAGAGCCCAAAACCATACGAAGCGGTGCGGGCGAGACATCTGCGCTTTCGATAATGCGCTCGGCCATCAAAGCGGGATTGCCCGGAGCGAGCCCATTGGCCTTATCGAGCATACGCAAGAAGGCGTGCGCGGGGTTGCCGTCGTACTCGGGCATCAACTTCGCGACATGCGCAGAGCGATAACGGAAATCCGTACGAGCGCCGCCCGGCTCCACAATCGTCACGCCGACTCCAAAGGGAGCAACTTCCTGAGCCACTGATTCGGCAAAGCCTTCGATCCCCCACTTGGTGGCGTGGTACATGCTGTTGCCCGGATAAGCCACCATGCCGC
>JAUNOJ010000245.1 GCA_030531135.1 Sutterellaceae bacterium
TAAAGCATATTTGCGACTTTGCCGACGTGGTGCGCTCGGGGCGTTTTAAGGGGTGCAGGGGCGACGTTATTACCGACGTGATCAATGTCGGCATCGGCGGCTCCGAAGTGGGGGTGCGTACGGTGTATCACGCGCTTCGCAAACCCAAGTTCCCGTTGCGTTTGCACTTTTTGGCCGCAGCCGACGGCGTGAGCTTCGACAGAATTGTGGGCGAGCTCAATCCATTTAAAACCTTGGTCATCGTTTCTTCCAAGAGCTTTAAGACGCGAGAAACGGCTGTGAACGCCGCCGCCATCGATCAGTGGTTGCTCGAAGCCGGTATTTCGGGCTCGGACAGAGCGCGCCACATGGTGGTAGTCTCAGCCAATGAGCACGCCGCTGCCGACATGAATTTACCCAAAGAAAGCTACTTCCCGATGTGGGATTGGGTGGGCGGTCGTTTTTCCGTGTGGTCCTCGGTCGGATTGGCCGATGCGATCGCGTTGGGGTCGGATGCATTTAGAAATCTTTTGGCGGGCGCTCACGACATGGATTTGCATGTCGAGAAAAATTCGGAAGAAACCAATATCGCATTGCTTTTGGCACTTGCAAGTTATTGGAACTCCACCCATTTGAATATTCCTTTGCACTGCATGTTGCCTTATGACGAGCGTTTGCGCGTGATGGTGCAGTGGCAGCAACAGTTGGAAATGGAAAGCTTGGGCAAAAGTCTCGACTTGACGGGCGCGCCCATTGTCGGTCGTACCGGTCAGGGCATCTGGGGCGGACACGGCAACGAATCCCAGCATTCGTTCTATCAGTGGTTGCGCGAAGGAACGTACAGAAGCTCGATGGATCTGCTTTGGTGCGAGCGCCCGGGACATCGCCATGCCGAATTGCATCGCGTCTTGATTGCCAACGCCAAAGCGCAGGCCGAAGCACTGGTGACAAGAGACAATCCCGAGTACTTCAATGCCGTCACCACGATTGCCATTGATGATTTGACACCGGCACGTTTGGGCGCTTTGATGGCGCTTTATGAACATAAAACGACGATGTTGGGTACGCTCTTTAACATCAATCCGTTCGATCAGCCGGGTGTGGAATTCGGCAAACAGCTGTCGCGTCGTGCCGAAGCCGGTTTGTCGGGTCTTTAAACGAAGCTACGGGGCAAACCATGAGTAAAAAAATTCTCATCATTAAGTCGAGTTCGATGGGCGATGTGGTGCATGCTCTGCCCGTGGCCTATGACATCAAGCAGGCTTTGCCCGATTGTCAGTTGCACTGGGTGGTGGAAGAAAGTTTTGCCGACATCGTGACGTTAAGCCCTTGGATCGACAAGCATATCACTACGGCCTTTCGCCGTTGGCGCAAGACGATTTTAAAAAGCGATACGCGCCGGGAAATTGCCGAAGTCAAAGCGGAGCTTCAAGCCGAAAAGTACGATATCGTGATCGATCTCCAGGGCTTGATGCGCTCTGCTTTAGTAGCGCGGTGGACCAAGGCCGATACGGTGGGCTACTCCAAGGATACGATTCGAGAACCGCTGGCAAGTTACCTTTATCGTCGAACCGAATGCGTGCCCGAGAGCCTGACGCCGGTATTGCGTTACCGCACGATGGCCTCTCGCGTGTTGGGTTATCCCATCAATGAAAAAGAGCCGCGTTTCGGTTTAAAGGTTGCACCGGTCACGCCTGCGGGCGTTACGGGCGAGTATGCCGCTTTGGCTGTCAACACCAGCCGTCCCGAAAAGCTTTGGCCGCAAAGTCGATGGATTGAAGTTGCCAAGGCACTGAAGTCCGAAGGCATGCAAAGCGTCTTTTTCTGGGGCAACGAACAGGAAAGGTTGCGAGTGGAAGAAATTGCGTCGGCAGTCGAAGGTTTGGTCGTGATGCCGCGCTCCAACATTCGCGCACTGGCGCAAGCCATTGCCGGCGCCAAGTGTTTGTTGGGGGTGGACACCGGTTTCAGCCATTTGGGCGCGGCTTTGGGCGTGCCGTCGGTGGGTATTATCGTCGGGACAAGCGCCGAGCTTTTTCGTTTGGTCTCCGAAGGTGCTTGCGCGACGGTGGGCGACAAAGGCGTGATTCCGCAACCCGAAGAAGTCTTGGCCGCCTTGGCAAGCGTCATGGACGAAAGCCGTCAAAAGAAAGGCAAGTAACCCCGAGCGGATATTGAAAAACAAAAATGGAAAACAAAATGTCGACAGCGCAAACGCTTTATGCGTGGGTCACGAGATTGGCCGTGCCACTGGCAAGCCTTTATTTGACGTATCGGGCAAGAAAGCAACCGGACTACTCCAAACACTGGGAAGAGCGCTTCGGCTGGAAGTCTTTCCCCAAACCCGAAGACGGCGTGCCGCGTTTATGGGTGCATGCCGTCAGTCTTGGCGAGACTGTGGCTACGCGCCCCTTGATCGAAGCTTTTCTGGCAGCGCACGCCGACGCACAAATTCTTTTGACGTGCATGACGCCCACCGGGCGCGATGCCGGTGCCAAAATTGCGGAAAAGTTCCCGGGACGCATCGTTCAGTGTTACCTGCCTTATGACACGCCCGAATTGATGGGGAAATTTTTCGACGACACGCGCCCGACGATGGGTGTGGTGATGGAAACGGAAGTTTGGCCCAATTTGTTGATTCAGGCGCAAAAGCGAAATATTTCGGTCGTGCTTGCCAATGCGCGCGAGTCGGAAAAAAGTGCAAAGCTGGCCGAGCGCTTCATTGCCGTCATGCGGCCGGCCTTTGCGGCTTTTAAGGCCGTGTTGGCGCAAAGTCAGGGCGATGCGGACAGACTGCAAGCTTTGGGCGCACAAAACATTCACGTGTGCGGCTCGATGAAGTTTGATTTGAAAGCCGATGTCGAGCAGGTGGCAAAAGCGCATGCGCAGAAAGAAAAGTTTGCTCGCCCTGTGATTTTGTTGGCGTCTACGCGCGATACGGAAGAAGCGATGTTTATGGAAAGCATCCGAACCTACAAGGGTAATGCACTCGTTTTGCTGGTTCCTCGCCATCCGCAGCGCTTTAACGATGTGGCGCGACTTTTAAAGGATAACGACATTGCCTTTGTGCGTAAGAGCGAAGATCC
>JAUNOJ010000246.1 GCA_030531135.1 Sutterellaceae bacterium
ATTCTCATTGTGAGTTCGATCATTTCCATGGCGTGGGACTTGGAAACTTTCATGTTTCCGGTCTATGGTACTTCGGTGGGACTTTCGGCATCCGAAATCGGTTGGTTGGTGGGCACCTTCTACGTGGCAACATTTTTGGTGCGTGCATTGCAGTCGACTTTGAGCAAGCTTCTGCAAGAGTGGCAGTGCCTGACGGCCTGTTTGGTCTTAAGCGGCATCGGCTATGCGCTTTTCCCGAGTTTTACCACCATGGCGCCCTTAATGGTCATTGCCGCAATTCTCGGTTGCGGGTTGGGTATTGCCAATCCCAATATCATGAGCTTGATTCAATCGAATGCACCCGTGGGGCGCGCCGGCGAAGCTTTCGGGATTCGCACGACGATTACCAACGGCACGCACTTTGCATTGCCCATGGCCTACGGGACGATTTTGGCTGCCATCAGCGTGGCCTCGCTTTTCTACATCTGTGCGGGGTTGATGGCGGCAAGCGTTCTCATGACGTTATCAGGTCATAAGGCGCAACAAAAGGATGCCCGCAACAATCAGGCGTAGAAATTAGTCGAACCACGGCCATTCGGTTTGGGTGTCGATCGTTTGCCCGCAAATATCGATGGTGTAACCGGGATAGTTTTTGCCTGTGACTTTCCAATCGTCCGATTGCAAAAAGGCTTGAATGTGTTCAATCGCCTTGCGCTCCTCGGGCTGAGAAAATCGAGAGCGCTTCCACACGAGATAATAGTTTTCAAACACCAAGGGTGTGAAATCTAAACCCATGCGACGTGCCGAGCCTTCTTCGCACAGACCGCAGTCGGCTGAACCCGCGGCAATTGCTGTTGCCACGGCCGCGTGCGAGGGCTCAATGCGATCAAAGCCTACGATATCCGTTTCTTTGAGTCCTGCTTGGGTCAAGAGCTCTTGGAAAAGCAAGCCGGTTCCGGTCGTCAGTTTTCGATTGGCGTAGCGCGCTTTTTTTCTGGCGACATCAATCAAGGAGTGCAGTTGCATGGGGTTACCGGCGGCAGTGGCCAGCCCCTGCGTGCGCACGGTAAAAAGAATGCCTTGCAAATCCGCCGAATTCAGATAGGGACCGAAAGCTTTGGCAAAGGGGCTGTCTTTTGCGGTATTGCTCGGCAAGTTAAATGCGGCAATGTCGCAGCGATCTTGCCATAGACGCTCAAGCCCTTCTTCGCTTGTGAGAAACTGCATGTCCAAAACGATATTGCGATCTTCGGTTTGCGAAAGCGCCTCGGGCAACTGCGCCAACCACGGATCAAAGCACCCCGAGACGGACAAGAGTTTGGCGTGCGGATCGCAAGCTTGGGCAAAGACGCTCTGAAATTGAGCGCGCAACTGTTCGATCGCCAATGCATTTTGCGCCTGAACGGTTTTTTCTGCCCAAAGCAGTTTGCGACCGAGCTCAGAAGGTTGAGAACTTTTACCTTGGTCTCTGACGACCAAGGTTTGCCCGAGTTCTTTTTCCCAGAATTCGATTTTTCCCCACAGCGTGCGGTAGCTGACATTGAGTGCTTTGGCAGCTTTGACAAGCGAGCGCTCACGATCGATAGCCGTGAGATATTCGATCAGTTCATTGTGAAATCCCGCGTTCGGTTTGGCGGTTTTGACAATATCGTAGGAAAAATCGATGCGAGGCATTTGCGCTTGAAGTTGATGAGGGGTTTGATTGTTCGGATGGTTAATTCTACGAATCGACGGGAGTAGGGGCAAAATCGGAAGCCAAAAAAGAGGCCGCATTCCGTTTGTGAGCGGTCTGCGACCTCGTAAAGGGGCGAAAACGAGGGTTTCGCCTTTTTGAGAGTCGAGGAAGGACTCGATTATGCGCGACGAACCATCTTGCCCGTGATGGCTGCCAAGTTCTTGGCGCCCGTCAGGGTCATGGCCACTTGCAATTCGCTCTTTAGGCGATTGGCAAAAAGCGCAACGCCGTCAGCCAAACCGCCGTGTGCGGCACGCACGAAGTGACGACCGGCCAAGCAGGCGTCGGCGCCCAAGGCCAAATACTTTTCGATATCCGTACCGCGAGAAACCGTACCGTCGACCAAAATCATGCACTTGCCGTTGACGGCTTCGGCAATTTCGGGCAACACCGTGGCTGCACCGCAAGCATCGGCCAAAACACGACCGCCGTGGTTGGAAACCACGATACCGGCAGCGCCGGCATTGACGCAAAGTTTGGCTTCGTCGGGTGTCATGATGCCCTTAAAGAAAAGCGGCAGAGGAGAAGCCTTGGCAAGGTCCTTCAGTTGCTCGAACGTCTTGGGTTCGACCGTTTGGCCGGGTGTGGCGCGTGCGGCACGACCGGCGCTGTCCAAGTCGATCGTCAGAGCAATGGCACCGCCCTCGTAAGCCTTTTGCATACGAAGTTTGATTTCTTCCTGAAGGCGCGGCTTCAAACCGACGATGGCCTTAAAGCCTTTGGACTTAAGAGTCTGCAAACGATTTTCAAAGACGTCGATCGGATCGCCGATCCCGTCGGCCACGGCACCCAGGGTGCCGGCGCGGTTGCAACCTTCGCAAATGGCGGTGACGAATTCGGCTTCGGTCAGGCGACCGCCCATGTTGTAGGTCGTGCCGCCCGTGGGAGCGGCCATGCAAGGCATGGAGAGCTTCTGACCGAAGAAGTCAAAGGTCATGTCGGGTTTTTTGACGTCATGCACGGTACGGGTATTGAGTTCAACGGCAGCCAAAGAGTCGTAGTTGGCCTGGAAAGCACGGTTGGCGCCCATGCCGCCAAAGCCCGGCACCTGACCGATACACGGACCGCGACCGTTACATTCGGGGCAAACGTAGCAGCGCGGCATCATCATCTGACGAGCGCGTTCGCGCACTTGCTCATAAGTCATTTTGCCGGTGAGCGGTCGGATTTCTTCTTTTGTTTCTGCAGCCAAGGCACTGCCGGCGCCCATGGCACCGGTCAGACCCAAAGCGGCGCTGCCGGCCAAAAATTGGCGACGATCCAACTTGATAGCGATGGACATTTCTCATTCTCCTGTAAAAAAGATGTATCGACACAGATGGGGTAGGTTGT
>JAUNOJ010000247.1 GCA_030531135.1 Sutterellaceae bacterium
CCCGCACGATGGGTGCTGTGAGAAGGGGAGCGGGCAACCGCTCTCCTTACTCGATCGATCTCAGAAGTAAAAATCCTTCCGAGGTCGTATTGCTTGTTTGGCGCGACTTTTTACAATGGGAAAAGAACTTACGCCATTTTGTGCGCCGACTCAGACAAGCGAGGATGCCATGCGCCAAACCCGATCCCGTAGTACACGCTTTTCCCGTTCTCTTTTGGCTCTTGCCGTTGCCGGCGTCTTTTCAACTGCAAGTTATGCAGCAGCAATAGAAACCAATTGGAGCGCGATCCACCTTCAAGAAGCTTGGGCGCAAGGCTTTACCGGACAGGGCGTGACGTTGGGCATTTTTGACCTTGGGGTCGACGGGCGACATCAGGCTTTTGCCGGTAAAAATATCGAATACCTCTATTCCGACGAGTACGAAAAGTACTATCCCGACGCGCTCACGGCCGAGCAATGGAATAAACGCAATCACGGAACGCACGTTGCCGGCATTATGCTTGGTCAGGGGTATGGCGCAGCTCAAAATGCTTCTTTGGTTGTTTTGACGCCCGCGTGGGAGACCTTGTCCGATACCATCAAAGAGATCCATGAGTTATATATGAAGGCTCTTGATGCGCATCCCGAAATTCGTATCTGGAACAATAGTCTGGGGTGGAATTTCCAGTTGAACAAATACGCCGGAATACCTCGCGACGACATGGTCTTGATGTCGAAGGTTTTCGATAAGGCAGCCGAAACAGATCGCGTGCTGGTTTTCGCGGCCGGCAATGAAGGCGGTATCGTTCCCAATAGTCCTGTTAAGGATGGCCTGCAAGCGCATCGGTATGCCGGACACCTTGTGAACGTCATCAATATCGATGCCGATCGACTAAACGGCTCGAGTAGTCCTTTGTTTCACGAGCTTCAGCTGGGCCAGGACGTGCTTCGAACGAACTTAGGGGTGTTTGCCTCGGTCTGGTCGATCGCGGCTCCCGGAACCGCAGTTCCGAGCGCTCACGCCGGCACTGGTTCCGAAACACTGAACCTAACCGGCACTTCCATGGCCACACCCTTTGTCGCGGGAACCCTTGGGCTTGTTGAAGAAGCGTTTCCATGGATGACTTCCGAACAGCTGACCGACGTCGTCTTAAGCACCGCTACGCCGATCAATGAAGCCCTCGGTGTTGCCAAGGGCGGTTTCGAAGAAGTTGTGATCACCGATGTCCAAGCGCTTCGCGACGATAGCGAATTGAAGCACAACGTTTGGAATCAGGGACAGCGCAATAACTACCGGTTCTGGAACGATCAATATGAAGCTTATGAAGAATCTGTGGCTTTTGTTTATTGGCACAGCCGAGCCGAAGATTTCGACAAAGATACATTGCGTAAAAAAGCCGAGGCTTTGGTAGCTGAAAAATATGCCGATGATTTGGATGCCATAGAGTGGATGGTTGGGGATCAAGCGGCGTTAACCGAAAAACTCAACAAAGCGCGTGACAAATGGATCGATTACTTTGTCGAAAACGTCGTCATCATCGAAAACTCGCTCGGTAACGGTCTTTTGAATGCCGGCAAAGCCGTAGGCGGTCTTGCCACGATCGACCTCAACCGCATGGCGCGGTGGAATGACACGGATAAGAAGTGGATGCTTCCGACGATTGGATACAACGAAAGCAATGACAAACAGATCAACTACACTCTGACGCTGAAAGGCGACGGCATCAGTCGCTTTACCAACGACATCAGCGAAGTGCGTTGGGATCCGACGTTGCATATCAGCACGGTCGAACAGCTCTTTGCCTACAGTGATGCAATCAAAAGCGGGAATACGAACGATTGGTACGAAAACTTCACTGAACTGAAAGCGCCTGACGAAGCAAATCTCCCCATCGGGATGGTGGTCACGGGTGAAAACAGAACGGATTTGAAAGAGGGTGAGGTCAATACGGCAGGTACTCTGGTGATGACCGGCAACGTTCGCTTGTCGGGCGAAATCGATGTTCTCAAAAATGCCGTTTTGATCGTCAACGGCTCCGTGGCCGGGCTTGACTCTCAAATCCCAACATTTGCAAACACTGAAACGGCTCTGTCCGGCCTTGTTCGCAGTGACGGTACTGCAACGATCGGCGGCAACGGCACAATCCAAAACCTTATTTCTTACGGCGTTTTGTCGCCGGGCGACGATACGGCGGTTGACTCCGTGGGCACACTCACGGTGACGGAAACGCTCACAATTGCCAAGGGAACGATTTTGCTCGACGTGGGCGACAACAAGCATGATCAGATCATTGCCGGCACAATCAAGTGGGACGGCGCACCTTCCGGAGATACGAAAGCGACAGCGGACTCAAAACTGACTTTCCATTTGCGTGCGGGCGACTACATTGCCAAGGATTTCACGTTCAACCCGAAGGAATTTTTTGTTGTCACTGATCAAGCGGCACAGACGCCCGATTTTTCTTCGGCCAATGCGCAGATTTCGATGAAGAACTTTACCTTGTCTGAGAATACAGGCAACGGAACATGGTCGTTGACGCGCAATCAAAATTCCATGCAAACATTGGCCAAGGACGCGGATTTGGATGCCGTCGGTCAATCACGCTTGGCGCGATTGGATGCCGCGATTGAATCTCAGGGTAATGCCTTGACGTCCGGGGCGCAGGCAATCGTGACGTGGCTGGATCGCAAGAGTGACGCAGAGACTTTTGAACAAGCCAAGGCCGAAATCGCTGCCGAGATCGCCAAGCTTAACGCCGACGATCATAAGCTTTTGGACGCAGCCCTCATATCTCGCACCTCGCGCATTCGCGAGATCGCGGCAATGAATCTGGCTGAAAACTTGGCCGAAGCTCAAAGACGCATCGTTGCAACCCTTTCTTACGACAACATGCGAGCCGATGTCCCGAGAGGCGACATTGAAACCAGCCTTGCAACTGTTGCGGGCGGCATGAATATGGGATTGTCCAACGGCACATTCGGCTGGCGCTTGGGTGCGTTTACGGACAATACCGAAGGCTCGAACAACGCCACGGAACTGAAAGGCACCGGCGTTTTTGCTT
>JAUNOJ010000248.1 GCA_030531135.1 Sutterellaceae bacterium
ACGGCGATCGCGCGTTTCGGTCAAAAGCGCCGACTCGATGCGATGCGTCACGTGGGGTCTGCGGTGATTGGCCAACGAATAAAGGCGATTGGGGGTCAACGAATTGCGATAGTCTCGGTGAAGCTTTGCAATCGCACGCACAAAGACGCGCGCACCCACTTCGCGCACGGCATAGGCGTCTTCATCATAAGTCAACATACGGGTAAAGGCATGCACGGCAAACACAACCGGGTAGAGCGCCACGGGGATGATGGTTAAGCCCAATGCAAACAAAAGTCCCGGATTGACGGTGCCGTTGGGAATGGCCAAAGCAGGTTCAATGTTAAGCGCCCTGTAAAAAGCAGGGATTTCGGCGAGCTTTGCAAAGCCCCACCAAAAACCGAAGGCGAGCATCGTAAAGAAAAAGAACTTCGCAAAGTTGTGCCAGCGGTTGACGCGGCCGATGGCGCAGGCAGCCACTGCCAGGATTTCGTCGTCGTCCAACCCGTCAAAGACATGATTGAAAATCACCAAACGCTTTTTGCCCGGACGCTTGGCTAAGAGTGCATGCCCGTGGCGCCAAGCACGAGGACGGTCTGCCGTGCAGATTTCGATGCCTTCAAAACCGGTTTTCGCCAAAAGGTGCGCAATCTTTTCTTTTAAGGGAGAGTCTGCCATCGGTTTGACGTTGGCGCCAAAACCCACAAACCAGTTGCTCACCAAATAGATGCGCCAGATGTACCAGCTCACTGTGACAAAAAGCGCAAAGAGCCACCAGTGGTAGGACGAGCTCATCAAAATAATGGTAAAGCCCAGGAGAATCGGCAAAGCAACGACGCAGCCGACCAGAGTTTCTAAAACACGGTCTTGGAGCCACTGTTTGGCAGGCGTTCGCTCAAAGCCGTAGCGCTCGTTGATGCGAAAGTCTTTCCACCATGAAATCGGAAGGTCGATGACGGCCAAAACCACAACCACGACGCACACCAAGGCAAACTGCGCGCCCACGCCTTGCCCGAAGACGGCGGTTGTACCTGCTAAGAGCAATGTAAAGCCGTTGCCAAACGTGAGAATCAAGGCAAGACCCGCGCCCAAAAGCGCATGCACCAGATCGCTTTGAATCACTTCGCCCGTGTAGTCCACGGCCTTGCGGTGCTCGGCCAACGTAATGCGCTGACGAAAAGCCACGGGCACGGCGTTGGCCGAACCTTCTTCGTTTTTGACTTCAAAAATCGTCAGGGCAACTTGCAAGCACACGTAAAAGACGATCAGTGTGGCAAAAAGGCCATGTAACAAACCGGCGATATCGCTCATGGAAAAATCAGAGGGTGAAAATAACGCAAAGCAAACCCAAAACGATAGAATAGCTGTTTGCCGAGACGTTGGTGATGTAAAGAACCAAATTTTACGGTTTCTTTGCCTCAAATGCTTGAATCTCTGTGCTTTTTATAAGGACACACACGAATGACCGATCAAATCGAACGCGACCCCAGTTACAGCGAATCCAACCTCATTTGGATCGATATGGAAATGACGGGACTGCAACCCGAAGTCAATCGCGTCATTGAGATTGCAGCCGTCATTACCGACGCGCAGCTCAACATTCTGCACAAGGGCCCTGTGATTGCCATTCATCAGGACGAATACACGATGACGCACATGGATAGCTGGAACACCAATACCCATGGCAAATCGGGTTTAACCAAGCGCGTTTTGGAAAGCACCATTGACGAAGAGCAGGCGACCGATATGTGTCTGGCCGAATTTGCGCGCTTTGTGCCCCCGGGCAAGTCGCCCATGTGCGGCAACACTATTGGGCAGGATCGCCGCTTTATGGCGCGCTGGATGCCGAGACTCGAAGCGTATTTCCACTATCGCTATGTGGACGTTTCGACCATTAAGGAATTGGTTCGCCGTTGGAAGCCCGAGATTGTCAACGACTACAAGAAGGCCACAAGACATGAGGCTTTGAGCGATATTCTCGATTCGATCGATGAGTTGAAGTACTATCGCAAGACCATTATGACGATTTGATCGGCTTTCGGCTTGGTATACAAAGAGCGCTTGCAAGTGAACCTTGAGCGCTCTTTTTGTTTGGGGTGGCGGTTTGTGCGTTAAGTGCTTGTCGGAGCTATCGCGTGTAGGGTATTTCAAGAATAGCTACGAAGGTGAACTTGTCCGAGAGGCAACTATTTCCAAAATGGAAAAGGTTGGTAGCAAGACTGTACTGCTCGAAGTGCATCATACAAATACGATCTTGACGCGCTTTCCGAGCGCTGCGGCGTATCGTTTCAGCGAACTTGAGGAGGGTAGGTCGCCCTGCGCGAGCTTTCTTTCGAGCCTGGCCACTGCCGGTTGGCTCGTTCCCATTTTTGCGGCAACGTCTGCTTGAGTCAATCCTGCGTCGGTGCGCATTTTTCGAATTTCTACCAGAGCCGCTAATTCTTGATGAGTCTGTAAAAAGCCTTCGCGGAATTCGGTATCGTGCATTTGTTCGGCAAGCGTAGCTTCAAAGGTTTTGGCGGCTTTCATTTTTCTTTTCTCTTTCAGGCGTGTCCTAGGGATGTTCGGTGATGGATGGCAAAAGCGGTTGAATTGTTGGTCGAATCATCAGTATATCAATAATGATATATTCTCCAGCTTGATTTGAGAACTGAGCGTGGGTGAGATGATTGTGGAGCGGTGCCGCACAATAGAATCGTCTTGGAGAGCTATACGATGCAGCTCGAACGTTTTGTGCGCTACGATGGTCGCCCAAAACGCCAAAAACAATAAAATTGGCATTTACGATGGCGAATTTTCCAATAAATTTCGCCATTACGATGACGAATTTTATTTTTTCGGGCCTATCGGGGCGGCATTGCCTGAAACTCGGTGCGGGGAATCAGAGAGGAGAGGAAGTACAAAAGAGGGAACTCTCGCAATTTGTGCGTTTGTTTGTAGATCTTTCAGCCGGAGTCGAAAAGGGCAGGGGGCCGCAAATCTCGGTCAATCGGGCTTTTTCGAACTTTGTCGTACGGCAAGGCGATCAAGCATTCCTGCAGCCATCTCTTGGGGAGAAAC
>JAUNOJ010000249.1 GCA_030531135.1 Sutterellaceae bacterium
TGCCACGGAAAAAGTCACATGGCTTGAGCCCGTTTCCGACAAGGACTACCACGCAAAGTAAGGAGCTTGCAATGACCGTTTCTCGCAGAACATTGATTCACGGAGCTGTTGCCATGACGCTGACCGGCTTTTCCGCGACCGGTGTCTTTGCGCAAAACCAAATGCGCATCGCTGTTGTTTACTTTTCCAAGACCGACCACACGACAAGCTTGGCCGACGAAGTCAAGCGTTTGACGGGTGCCGATACATTTCGCGTGGAAGTCGTCGATCCGTATCCGACCGTGTATACGCCTACAACCGAAATCGTTAAAAAGGAACTGGAAAACGGCATCGTGCGTGCGATCAAGCCCGTTGACATCGAGGTGTCGACATACGACACCTTTGTGTTGTGCACGCCCACGTGGTGGCACCATGTGGCCAAGCCGCTGGAAAGCTGGATCAAAAGCGTCGATTTGTCGGGCAAATTTATCCTTACTGCCAACACCCACGGTGGCGGCGGCTTGATGCACACCCGAGAAGATTTCGAAAGTCTTTTAAAGACCTCCAAACTTGGTACGCATCTCACCCACTTCGGCAATGTCAACACGGGTGACGACGATGTCGCCGCGTGGCTCAAAGCCAACGGTTTGATCTGAGCCGAGTTGGCGTAAACTCACTCAAATCAGTTTGAATTTTTTCAAGGAACACCTATGCGCACACCCAACGACTGGATGCAAGGCAACGATACCGACGCTCAAGTGTTCGTTTCCGATTACGAGAGTTCCGAGTCCGAGATGGATCGCTTGGTGCGATTGTCTTTGGCTGAAAAGGTGCGCACGATCGTGCAATCCGACACCTTGTCGGCAGCACCCATTGCGGGCTTAAACCTTTCCTATTTGGAATCGAGCCGACAACTGAAAAACTGCTTTTATCACTTGTCCGTCGCATTGATTCTCAAAGGTCACAAACGCCTTTTGATGGGCGCCAAGGAGTATCGCTATGGGCCGGGCAGTTGCATCGTGACTTCGATGGATATGCCCACCTCTTACGAACTCATCAATGTCAGCAAAGACGAGCCTTTCGTTTCGTTGTCCCTGAAACTCAATACGGCGATTTTGGCCGAACTCTTGTCAGACGAAACCGCCAACGGCGCGGGCGCCGGTGTCTTTTCCGTAGCGCCCTCTTCTCGCGAAATGACCGAAGATTTTTCTCGCCTTTTGAGCCTATTGGAGCGCCCCGAACAAATCCCGATTCGTGCGCCTTTGATCATCCGAGACATTCACTATCTAGCGCTCACCAGCCCCAACGGCGACTGCCTGAGAGCTTTGTATGCGCCCTCGGCCTCCGAAAAGCGCATTCGTAAGGCCGTGCATTGGTTGCGAGAAAACTTCCGCTCGGATATCTCGATCGAGGCTCTGGCAGAAATCGCGAGCATGGCGCCCACGACTTTTCATCGTCACTTTCAGGAATTCACAGGCTTTACGCCGCTGCAATACCAAAAGCGCATGCGACTTTATGAAGCACAGCAACTGATTATGAACGGCGAAACCGATGCGGGGTCAGCTGCCTACGCCGTGGGCTATCAGAGCGTGTCGCAGTTTTCTCGCGAATACAAGCGCCTCTTCGGCGAGCCGCCCGGGCGTCACGTCAAAGGCAAACTGCTGGCAATGGACGAACAAACACAAAGAGAGAAAAATGTCACGATTAACTAAATTTTCGACGACGCTGTTGGGCGTCGTGCTTTCCGCAAGCGTTTTTGCCACGCCGCTTGTGATCGACAAACAAGGCAGTTTTGCGGCCGGCGGCACCGTTGTTGCGCCCAAGGCCAAATATGATCCCATGAATCCCAAGCCCGAAGCCCAAGAAGTGCATGGGGATCACGCCTTCGTTCGCTATCAGGTGCCGGAAAATGCGAAGCGCTTTCCCTTGGTCTTTTTGCACGGCCACGGACAGTTTTCCAAGACTTGGGAAACGACGCCCGACGGGCGAGACGGCTTTCAGAACATTTTCTTAAGACGCGGCTATTCCGTTTACCTGGTCGATCAACCGCGCCGCGGGGGTGCAGCCAAAGCAACGGTTCCGGGAACGATTACCGCCGCCGGTGAAGAAGGCTTTTTCTTCGGGCAGTTCCGCATGGGGCTGTGGCCCAAGTTTTATGAAGGCACGCAGTTCCCGCACGACGCGGAATCGTTAAACCAGTTCTACCGTCAAATGGTGCCCAATACGGCACCCTATGACGCAGACGTCAACGCGCGTGCCATGACGGCCGTTTTGGAAAAAGCCGGTCCCTCGGTTTTAGTGACGCACTCCCAGGGCGGCGGCATCGGTTGGCTCACGGGCATGATGAGCAACAACCTCAAAGGCATTGTGTCGTACGAACCCGGTAGCGGCTTTCCGTTCCCGGAAGGCGAAGTGCCCTCGCCGATCGAAAACAAGAGTTTCTACGGGGCGTTTAAAGCCAACGGCGTGCCCTTGGAAGAGTTTAAGAAATTGACGCGCTATCCCATCGTCATTTACTACGGCGACTATATTCCCGATACCGTCACCGACAATCCGCACCAGGAATACTGGCGTGCGGCCAAGGCGATGGCCAAACTGTGGGCAGCTTGCATTAACAAACACGGCGGCGATGCACAAGTCGTTGCACTGCCCGACGTGGGACTCAAGGGAAACGGTCATTTTCCGTTTGCCGAGAAAAACAACGTCGAAGTGGCAGACTTATTGAGCAACTGGCTCAAAGAAAAGAAACTTGACGTTCGATAACTCGGCTTGACAAGAATTTGGGGCGTGGACTTTTGAGTTTTCGCCCCAAATTTTTTGCCTCCGTTTTGGCGTATCTCGCTCCAACCCCTTTAAAATTAAGGTTTGTGCCAACTTCTTTTACAGACCACTGCCATGCGCCAAAGCCCTGTCATTGCTCCTTCGATTCTTTCCGCCGACTTTGCCCGTTTGGGTGAAGAAGTTCGCGACGTCATCGCCGCAGGTGCCGATTGGATTCATTTCGACGTGATGGACAATCACTACGTCCCCAACCTCAC
>JAUNOJ010000250.1 GCA_030531135.1 Sutterellaceae bacterium
GTCTCATAGGTCGGATCCAAAGACAAAGCCGCCGCACGCACGATCACCAAGACTTGATAGCCCGTTGCCAAGGCAATAAGGCAAATACGGGAAGCGTCGCCTAAACCCAAAAAGACGAAAAAGACCGGCAACAAAACGATCTTGGGCAAGGGATAGGTGATGAAAACAAAGGGAGACCCCCAACGATCGGCTCGCTTCATGTGACCAAGCATCAACCCCAGAAAGAGTGCCGGTACAGCCGCCACAATGAGTCCCACGACCAAACGTTGCAAGCTCACCCAAGCGTGCCCCAAATAAACGGGATCGGCCAAACTTTGGATGAAGAGTACCGTCGTTTGAATCGGTGACGGCAAAACAGCCTCGCCCACCGTTAGAGTACCGACTTGCCAAACGAGACCGATGGCGATAAAGGTCAACAGGTAACGAAAGACGACATCGACGAAACCTTTGGAAATTTTTTGAGAATGCATTTTTGCCCTCACCACGTTGCGTTTTCCAACCGAATCGTCCGGCCGCTTCGTGTCGCCACAAAAGCTTCGTGCAGTCGTCGCTGTGCGGAATAGAAAGCATCGGTATTTCTCACGTCGACTTCGGCATCCCGACTAAAAACGGGATTGGTGCCGCAAGCGACCATCCTCGAGGGTCTCGCGCCGAGCATCAGAATCGTTTCCCCCAAATAAAGCGCCTCGGAAATGTCGTGCGTCACAAAAATCATCGTGCATTGATGACGCGTCCACAGACGCTTTAAAAAAGCCTGCAGGTGCTCTCTCAACACCGCGTCAATAGCCGAAAAAGGCTCGTCCATGAAGAGAATGTCGGGCTCGGCAATCAAAGCCCGCCCCAAGGCCAAACGTTGGCGCTGGCCGCCCGAAAGCTCCTTGGGAAAGCGATCGGCCAAACTTTCGATTTCGAGTTCTTTGAGCATGGCCTCAACGCGCTCGGCCACCGTCTCGGGCGCAACTTTCGCGAGTTTCAAAGGCAGTGCCAGATTGTCCCTGACGCGCATCCAGGGGAAAAGCGCCAAAGACTGCCAGACCATGGCCTTTTTAGGTGTGCGGGTTTGACTGCTGACAAATCCGGCTTCGCCCTTGATGGCGGGAATCAAACCTGCCAGCGTCTGAAGCAAGGTCGACTTGCCGCAACCCGACTCGCCGATAATGGCCATCGAACTTGCCGCAGGCAGACAAAAGCCGATATCGGCGGCTAAAACCTCACCCTTCCAACCGATGCTGAGGTCGCGGGCTTGGACGGCAAAACCTTCTTGCATATACCATTCGCTTTGCCCGTTTATTAAGAAGAACAACCGCAGAAACGGGCCTCTGTGGTTGTTTTATATTCATTTATTTTTGCCAAACGACGGCTTCGTATTTCGGCACCGACTTGATCATGCCGCGCTCCACCATCCATTTGCCGACGCGTTCAACCTCCTGCGCAGTCGGCAAAGGCGGCAAACCGTCTTCACGACCGAAAAGCGAAAAGCGCACCATCTTGTAGTTTTTGGCGACCGGCTGCGGAATCAAGCGTTTTTCCACCATCAGGGCGCGGTACTTTTCAGGCTCGGCCTCAATGCGAGCAGCTGCGGCTGCCACTGCCTTTTTAAAACCCGTAACCGTTTTTTCATCAAGATGCTCTTTTTTCAGAGCAACCACGGCCAAGGCTTCATCGAGTTTCCTGTCGTCCCAAATCGTGCGCCCGCCCTTTTGTTCGACTACCGTCACCAAGGGTTCGGGCAACAGAGCCGTTTCGATTTGTCCGCTCAAAAGCATCTGCAAGCGAATCGGAATCTGGCGCACTTCGGTTTTCTTCAAAGCCGAAGCGTCCAATTTTTCGGTTTCGCTCATGCGATCGAGCAAATAGTCGATAATGGTCGATGCGCTCATGGCGCTGCCCGTTGCCTTCAAGTCGGCAAGAGCGTTAATTTTATCGGCAAACTTGGGAGAAACGCACATACCGAAAGCACGCTGCTCCGTGCTTGTGTGCGTCGTCGTCAAAATCACGGCTTGCGGCACGCCCTTTTCGTTTTGCGTCAAAACGTTCATCAAATCGGCAAAGTGACCGTCCACCTGACCGGCACGCATGGCTGCACCGATTTCCAAAGCGCTCTTGAAAGGAATCGTCTGAACGTCCAACCCCTGCTCTTTAAAAAAACCTTCAGTGACAGCCACATCCAAAACAATGGAGTCCGCAGCAGGCAACGTCGCAATCTTTAACGTTTGTCCCATGGCAGTCAATGAGGCGGCAAGGCCGAAAACCACGACGGCGGCCGACTTGAAAAACGTGTGTTTGGTCATAAGCTTCCTTGGTTTACGAGCCGACAGTTCGGCTTGAAAAAATTCAATACCGAATAGTACACGACTTTGATTCGAAAACCAATTTCCATGAAAAAAGAGAGGCATGCGACCGGCATCCTCTCTTTTGCTCGACTCACCTAAGTTGTATCGTCTTACTTTGCAGCCTGCTTTTTCTTGGGCTGTTGACGCTTGGTTTCCAATGCCTTCAGACGCTCTTGAGCCAGTTTGGCGGTTTCCGTATCCGGATAGTTCTTCACGATCCCCTTTAGCGTATTGATCGCATCGGTACGCTTATTCAAACCGGTCAAGGCGGCGGCTTTTGTCAGATTGGCATCGGCAACGCGTTGGCTGTTGGGAAAATCCGCAATCAAACGATTCATGACCTCAACGGTTTCGTTCAAGTCGCCGGCGGCATAGCGGGCATTGCCCTGCCAATACACGGCACTTGCCGCGTAAGGCGACTCGGGATAAAGCATCGCCAATACGTTCATGGTTTCGGCCGCCTGCACGTACTTTTCTTGGGTAAAGAGCTTCACACCCAAGTCGTAAAGACGCTTTTCTTCGGGACTGACCGTAATGTCCTTGCCGTCGAGCTTGGCGGCAGCAGGTTCAAACACGGCGATGCGCATATTCAAGTCGCCGTACAAATCTTTCATCGAGCGTTGCTGCACCACCAAGTCGTTGGTGAGCTGTTCGATACGACCGATCAACTGAGCGTTTTGTT
>JAUNOJ010000251.1 GCA_030531135.1 Sutterellaceae bacterium
GCGACCAAGGGATTATGAGTCCCCTGCTCTAACCAACTGAGCTATAGGCCCGGAATTTTTTTTCAAGAAAGCGCATTCTAACCTATTCTCGCCTAACGGTGTATGATAGTTTTTTATTCCGACAAAATTTGTGTCGAATTTCTAAAAAATCAGCCCTTTCTTTCGGGGCACGAGGAAGACGGAAATGACTGAAAACGCTACTGAAACCATCAATTTCTTGATCGGCAAAAACGGACAACTTGAAGTCGCCGACTTCGAGCCCCGTACCATGAAGATGGCCTTGAAGCCCTTCTTGAAAAAGGGCTGGAAAAAGTCTCCCAAGCTTTTGGTGAAGGCCATGCGCCAAAGCCCGGACTTGATGGGCATGGTGCTCACGATCCGTAACGGCTTTGCCGGCTACTTGGAAGAAACGCGCGTCAATATCGAAGTGCAAATCGGTGAAAAGACCGACTTGCTTTTGGCCGAGCTCGATGATGAAGCCCGTGAAAAATTCGATCCGTTAAACGACGAAGAATTGACGCGCCTCTACGACATGTTGCACGTCGTCGACCTTTTCTTGTGGTCGATCGAAGAAAACTCCCTGCCCGAATGGGTTCTGTCGTTGGTGCCCGAAGAATATGACATGGTGGTCGATTTGGTGAAAAAGACCATCAAGGGTGACGTGACCGAAGACAGCTTTATCTTTAATCCGGCCTACGATACGGCCGAAGGCGCTGCCGTGACGCTGATGATGGAATTGTCGCCCGAAGTGCTTGACGCTTTGGACGTGCGTTTCGGCTGGGCCGATATGTTTGAAGCCCCCCTAACGGTTTCGACCGAAATGGATGTTGAAAAACTCAACGCCGAAAGCGAACAAATGGGATTGCGCATTCGCTTTGCGAAAAAGGGTGCCAAACCTGCCAAGGCAGCAAAAGCCGCCAAGGCGAAAAAGGTTGAAGAAGTAACGGACGTCGAACCTGTCAAGACCGAAACCAAACCGCAACCGGCCAAAAAACCGACTAAGGCGGCTCCCAAAACAGCTCAAAAGGCTCCTGCGAAGACGGCAACAAAAGCAGCTGCTAAACCCGCTGCAACCAAAAAGCCGGCTGTGAAGGCTGAGCCTGCGGTAGAAAAGCCGGTTGAAAACGTACCTGCCGAAGCCGCTGCTTCGACTCCGATCAAGGCTCCTGCCAAGAAACCGGCAGCCAAGAAAGCACCGGCTAAGGCAACTGCCGCCAAGCGCACCACGGCCGCCAAACCCAAGGCCTAACTCTCAAAAACAATTTCGGCACGAAAGCAATTCAAACTCTCGTGCCGAATATTGAGAATCCGGCGCTCGAGCGTGATGTTTCGAGCGCCTTTTCTTTGTCGGGATTACTTGTTGGACGGAACCTTGCCGACCACACCCTTCACAAAGTAGTTCATGGTGGTCAGGTGCTGATCGTCAGCCTGCTGACCTTCGGCCAAAACGGTCTTGCCTTCGTTATCGACCACGGGACCCGTGAAGACATTGAATTCCTTCTTTTCCATCTTGGCGTAAACGGCATTGATGTCGTCAACCACAGCCTTGGGAGCTTCGGGCGTAATCCCCGACAAACGAACCATGTGCAGTTCGGCGCCGCCCCAGAGCGGATCGACCTTCCAGTTGCCGTCCATCACAGCCTGAATGCGCTTGGCATAGTATTCGTCCCAGTGGTGCGTCACGGCGCCGATCAACTGCGTGGGAGCAGCCGTCTTCATCACGGAGTGATAGCTGATGACCTTGACCTTGGCAGCTTCTGCGGTGGAAGCCACGGCCTGAGAGTTGGTGTGATGCGAAATGATGTCGCAACCCTGACCGATCAAGGTCTTGGTAGCATCGGCTTCCTTACCCGGATCGTACCAAGTATTGGTCCAAACCACGCGCACTTCAATGTCGGGATTCACGGTCTGAGCGCCCATCGTAAAGGCGTTGATCCCCTGAAGCACTTCGGGAATGGGAACTGCTGCCACATAACCCAACTTGCCGTTTTTGGTCATGGCACCGGCCAATTTGCCTGCCAAGTAACGTGCCTGATAAAAGCGAGCGTTGTAGTAGTTGAAGTTTGCTGCCGTCTTGTAGCCCGTGGCGTGTTCAAACTTCACATCGGGATACTCTTTGGCAACCTTCAAGCCCGGGTTCATGTATTCGAAGCTCGTGGCGAAGATGATGTTGTTGCCCTGAGCGGCCAAGTCGCGAATCACGCGTTCGGCATCGGCAGGGGTGACGACATTTTCAACAAACTGCGTCTGAAGCTTGTCGCCGAACTGCTTTTGCACGATTTCGCGAGCTTCGTCATGTTGCTTACTCCAGCCTTCGTCGGCACGCGGGCTCGGGTAAAGCCAGGCAGCCTTGACCACTTGAGCCTTGGGCGCTTCGGCAGCAGTCTTTTGATCCTGGCCGGCCTTGTCTTCGCCGCAACCCGAAAGAGCCAACACGCAGGCGCCGGCCAATGCCAATGCAATCTTCTTGAATGCCATCTTGACGGTATCCTTAAAAAAGAAAATGAAAATTACAAAACCGCCTCACGAAAAACACATGATTTTTCAGTGAAGCCAAACTCAAAAAAGGGATTGCGCGAATTGTAGCAAGCCGCACTTATCCGCGCAGGTTTACGTCAAAAAAATCGGGGAAGAATTCAGCTTGAACCCTTCCCCGCGCAATGAATCTCTTCGATGTTTACACGTTAACTTCTCGGATCGAACGTCTTACCCAAACTCACCGGAACGTTCAAAGCGATCCACTTGGGATTGCGGCTGATGAGCACCAACACCAAAATGGTGGCCAAGTACGGCAACATCGACATGATTTGGCTCGGCACCTCGATACCCATGGCCTGCATATTGAATTGCATCATCGTGACGCCGCCGAAAAGATAGGCGCCGAGCACGACTCTAAACGGACGCCACGTGGCAAAGGTTACCAAAGCCAAAGCAATCCAACCGCGGCCGGCCGTCATGCCTTCGGCCCACAGGGGCGTGTAAACGAGCGA
>JAUNOJ010000252.1 GCA_030531135.1 Sutterellaceae bacterium
CCGGCGCCATCGACCGGACTTAAAGCCTGCCGTCACGGAGTTTGCTTGGAACATCGATCGCCCCGAGGGTGTTGACGCCCGAGAAATCAGCACCGCCATGAAGCTTTTGCCCAAGATGAAAACCGACATCACCTTGCAAAAGGACGACAGAAAGCTTGTGATCGACGCCAAGTTCTATCAAAAGATTATGGCGGTCAACTTTGGCGAAGAGAAATACCAAAGTCACAATCTCTACCAGATCTTTGCGTATGTCAAAAATCTCGACAAGGCTCAGACAGGAAAGGTTTCCGGGCTTTTACTGTATGCAAAAACGGAAGAGAACCGAGTCAATGAGGTTGAATTTCCGCAAGGCGGCAATCGGTTTGCGATCAAGACCTTGGATTTGAATTGCGAATTCAGCCAGATAGCGACGCAGTTGGATGCCATTGCCGAGCGGGAGTTTGGGCCTTACACCTGCGAGATGCGAAAAGTCAATGATTTGTAAGCCTCAAAACAAAAGTGTGACTTTTTCGTCGACCCAAACGGGACTGTGTTTTTTGGAATCCTTGATCCTGACAAAACCCAAATTTACAATCCAAAAATCAGACTCGAATTTGTCGAGCCTGCCTGACGAATTTTTTGTTTTGTTTTCGGAAATTGTCAAACATGCATCATCCTTCTCACCGCTTGGCAGTAACATCGATCTGCCGCAAAACCCTTGTCGCAACCGCCGTTGCTTCCATGCTCTTGGCCGGTCCTGCTTTCGCTATTCAATACAATTTTCAGCCCGAAACGGGCGGCAACCATTTAACGCAAACCGGCGTTTTGCAGTCGGCGACCTTGACCGGCACCCACGCTCAAAGTTTGGAGTTTGAAAAGGACAATTGGGACGGGCAAAGCGAAACTTGGATCCACAGTTTCGTTCAGGGGGCCACGGGGGTGACGGGAGAAAATCTCAATCTTTCCTACACCTTGATTCGCGATACGAGCGACGCGACCAAACCTTACTCGGTTGCCGGCGGTACGCTTTGGGCGACAAATGCGGCTGCCGTGACTTTAACCGGTGACACGACCGGCATCGCTTTGGACGTACAAGGTGGCTATTTCCCCGACTCTCAAGACGGCGTCAATTCGGCCGTGTTTGTCGAAGGCAATTCTCAATTGAATTTCAATGCCGCTACTACGACGATTTCGGCCAAGACGGGCGATACGGGGCCTGCGATTGCGGGTATCGGGATTGAAAATGGCTCGTCTGTAACGATGAACGGAACCAATGTCACGATCGATGTGGAAAGTACGTCGACTGCCGTGAGTCCCGAAGGCGACTATTTCCCGGCCTTGGGTGTTTACATGAAGGGTGGCGATACGACCTTTACGACTGCTGAAGGCACGACCCTTAATATCAATGTTAAGAATACGACCACGGGCAGTACGCCGGGTGACGTGCATGGATTTGATACGGAAAATTCCACCGTCAACTTAAACGGTACGACCGTGATCAATGTGTCGTCCATCGGCTCTCAATCGGCCGAAGTGGTCGGCATGCAGGTCAAAAACGAAGTTGAGAATTTGAGCGATACGATCGTTAAGGTCAACAACCTGACCGTGACGGCTTCGGGTCAGGGCCCCGTGACGGCGTTGGAACTCGGTGATGAAAATCCTTGGATTAACGACAAACCAGTGAATCAAATCACGTTTACGTCTACCGGTGACTTGAACCTGACGGCAACTCAGACTCAAACGGGCGGGCAGTTTGTGGCCACAGGCATTCGATTGGATCCTTATAGCTCTTCGAGCATCCAAGTCAATTTAAACGGCAAGACGACGATTACGGCGGTTGATGCCATTGCGACGCGTCCTTGGCCGGTTGCAGAGGGTGAGTCTCACGACAACCCCGGATTGTCTGCTACTGAAATGGTCATCAATGTTGCGGGCGACTTGACGGCCAACGGCAACGTCAATCGCTTCCACGGCACCTATAACCAGACGGGCGGCACCACAACCTTTAACACGACCAATCAAAAGTTCATTGCCGGCTCGACCTATATCAAGGGCGGTACGTTCATCACGAATGCAACCTACGACTCGACCGATTTGACGGTCAACAAGCCTTCGGTCTTTAAGATGTGGGCAGGGTCCAAGGTCACGATTCCTGCGATGAATATCGGCGACTGGGGTACGCAGTTCACCTATGCAAAGGTCTATGGCGGCGACTTGACGCTTAATACTTTGACAGTATCGAAAGACGGCAAACTCGGCTTTAACGAAGGCACGATTACCATTACCGAGTCGGCTGTCAACAACGGGCGAATCAATCTCACCGAAATCGATGAAGAAAATAAGAAGCCCGGTACGTTGCAGGACTCGACACTTGTGATTGCCAAGGGAGCCACATTTGAAAACGCTTCCGGCGCGCGTTTGCAGGTCAACTCGTTGATTGTTGACGGCGGTACGTTTACCACCAACGGTCGCATCAACGGTTCTCCGGAGGACCAGCCGATCGAGTTCGGTAAAGAAGTTGTTGTTAAAAACGGCGGTGCCTTTTACTTGGGGTCGACGAGTGATACCAACTTCTCTTCCTATACCATCGAGGAAAACAGCAAGATCGTCATTGAAGAAACGCAAAACTTGTGGGACATCAATGATACGACGGCCAATCTTGCCGGCGGTCAATTGCTCTATAAGGCTGTAGGCTCCACTGACGAAGTTGGGTTTGATGCCTGGAACGTCATGAACTATGACGAAAATCCGCAGATCAATGCCGTCGTCAACATCACGCAAGGTCAGTACGAAACCAAGGACATTACGCTTGGCAATGCCGGTCGCATCAATGTGAGCGGCAACGGTTCTTTGACGACCGATCGCTTGAACATTGCTGTCGACGGGACGCTGACGGTTGACGGAGCAAATGCCGTTTTCAAGGCCGATCAGATTACTCTGTAACTCTTTTCGCCTAGGGAATCGAAAGTCCCTAGGCGAAATCGTAAAGAAG
>JAUNOJ010000253.1 GCA_030531135.1 Sutterellaceae bacterium
GCCTTGGCTTCTTTTTCGGAGCGCTTCAGTGCCTCGATATCCGACGTTTGTTCGATTTGATCGAGTCTATCCTTGGTTTCCATCCAGTGGGTGTAGAGCTCTTCGGGGGCCCGGCGGAATTTGCGGGAAATTTTCCAGTAAAGATTGAGGCGCTCGTCGATTTCCTGCAGTTTTTCTTCATCGACGTCGAAATGATCGAGGTGATGCGAGATTTCTCTGGCCGTATCGTCGATGATGGCGGCGGCCTGCCCCAAGGCACGCTCGTAGTCGTTGCAAGCATCGTCGAATTTGGCCGCTTGACCGAGTTCGTTTTGTGCCAGCGTCACCAAACGGGATGCGTTGTTGGAGCCGTCGCGCAAATTTTCCAGCGCCGAGCGGATGTTGATCAAAATGTCGGCACTGTTGGATAGAAGTTTGTGTTCTTCGCTTAACTTGTCCCATTCGCCTTCTTGCGGGGAAAGTTCTTCAAAAACTTCGTTCATCCAATTGAGACGTTCGGCTTCGGCCTGCAAGCGTTCGCGATCTTCGGTCGCCTCGGTCAACAGGTGCAGTTTGTGTTGCCAAGCCAGCCACGCGTCTCTGACGGCAATGCGCAGTTGTTTGGTGGCGCCGAAGCCGTCCACCAACTGCATTTGGTAGGCGGGCTTTAAAAGAGACTGATGCGCATGTTGCCCGTGAATGTCGACCAAACGCTCTCCCAATTCCTTCATCTGAGAAATCGTCACGGGCGTGGCATTGATCCAAGCGCGGGTGCGTCCTTTGATATCCACCGTACGACGCACGATGACGGTATCGGTGACTTCGAGCCCGGCGGCCGAAAGCCAATTTTTGGCGCGCTGTCCCGCATCGAACTCGGCACACACTTCGGTGCGTTCGGCCCCTTCGCGAATGAGCCCCGTGTCGCTCTTGGCTCCCAAAACAAGTTGGAGAGCGTCGATCAGAATCGATTTGCCGGCACCCGTTTCGCCGGTCAAACACGTCAAGCCTTCATTGGCCTCAATGCTCATGGAAGGGACGATAACAAAGTCTTTCAGTGACAGTAGTTGAAGCATGGTGTCTCTTTTTTCGGGCAAAGGGGAATGTGGTTTGCAAGGCCGTTATTTGTTTGTCGGCACCGGACATTTCGCCAAAATCGCACCGGTTTGTTTATGTTCCGGCGTATGAATCGGACGCTCGGCTTGCGGTAAATAATTCCATTTGAGTTTGCGACGCAAAATGTCGAAATGGTTGTAGCCCACGGGGTGCAACATCGTAAAGCTGTTTTTGCTCACGCTCACGCGCAACAGGTCGCCGGCGACCACGTCGAAAAGCAGTTGAGCGTCAAAACTTGCCACGGCGCTGCGCGTTTCGTTGACTTCGATGTCAATCACTGAAGAGCTGCTCAAAACGACAGGGCGGTTTGAAAGCGTATGCGGTGCAATCGGCACCAGGAGCATGCTGTGCACATGCGGGTGCATGATGGGGCCGCCTGCGGCCATGGCGTAAGCGGTGGAACCCGTCGCAGAACTGACGATCACGCCGTCGGCGCGTTGCACGGCCATCTGAAGTCCGTCGACATAAACCGTGTATTCGACCATACCCAAAGCTCGGCCGTGACTGATGCCGATGTCGTTGACGCTCAATTCGTGATGAATTTCTTTGCCGTCGCGGAAAACGCGCCCTTCCAACAAGCGGCGTTCGTCGGCAATGCAGTTGCCGGCAAGCATGCTCGGCACCAGTCGCGCCATGTCTTCGACCACGATGTCGGTAATAAAACCCAGACGTCCGGCATTGATGCCGATAATGGGAATGTTGTTGGGCGCCAAAGCGCGAGCTGCTCCCAACATCGTGCCGTCGCCGCCGATGGCAATGGCCACGTCGCACAAGCTGCCCAATTCATGCGCAGGGGCAACCGTGTAGGGAAGGTTCTTTCCCAAGTGTGCGGCGGCACACGTATCCAAATAGGGCGTAGCGCCGCTGCGAACGACTATTTCGATGAGTTCGCTGATGAAGTGGGCAATCTCTCCCATCGGTTTGGCGATGATGGCGACGCGTTCGAATTTATCCATGGGGGTAACGGCTCTTGGGGCTTAAAAACAGTGACAAGTATAGGTGCTATTGTCGCAAAATCGCCCTCGCGATTGCAACGAATCGGCGAGGGCGTGTTGATCAAAGACAGTGCGGTCAGTCGTCCAAATCGGGCGTTTCAACCCCTAAGACCTTGTGCAACTTGGGGCTGGTGGTCGTGTATTGCAAGAACACCTTCTTTTCGGGGAAGACGTACTTGCTCGCGCCGAACGCGGCTAAGGCGCATTCGTGAAAGCCCGAGAGAATAAGCTTCTTTTTACCGGGATAGGTGTTGATGTCGCCCACGGCAAAGATGCCCGGAATCGAGCTTTCGAATTTTTCGGTATCGACCACGATCTGCTTGCGTTCGAGTTCGATTCCCCATTCGGCGATCGGCCCGATCTTGGGCTGCAAGCCGAAAAAGACCAGGAGGTGGTCCAACGGCATGCGACGCACGACACCGTCGCCGCCCGTGACGCGAATTTCGGTCATCTTGCCGTCGACTTCTTCAAAGCCCGTGACCTGCCCCACTTCAAACTGCATTTCCCAGTTTTCGCACAGCTCGCGCATCTTTGCAACCGATGCTGCAGCCGCTCTGAAGCCGTCGCGGCGATGCAAAAGAACAACGCTTTCGGCCTTGCCCACGAGATTCAAGGTCCAGTCGAGCGCCGAGTCGCCGCCGCCGCAAATGACGACGTTTTTGCCAGCAAACATTTCCGGATCGCGCACGCGGTAGTGCAACTGGGTGCCTTCGAACTTGTCGATGCCGGGCACGCGCAAGGGGCGGGCCTGGAAAGAACCGACGCCGGCGGCAATGATCACGACCTTGCACAGGAACTTCGTGCCCTTGTCGGTAGCAACGTCAAACAGACCGTCTTCGCGCTTGTTGACCGTCGTGACTTCTTCTCCGA
>JAUNOJ010000254.1 GCA_030531135.1 Sutterellaceae bacterium
GGCGGCAAGATGCTTGCCGAAGACGGCACGGGCAGCATCACCGTGATTGGCGGCAAGTACAGCGCGGATCCCGGCACCTTCGTTGCTGATGGCTATAAAGCCACCCAGCGGACGGATGGAAGCTTCCTGGTCGAGGAAGACGAGGGCAATGTGGACATTACCGATCCCACGTATGTGGCCCAGGTAGGCGACAATAAGTATGAAACCCTGGCCGATGCTCTTGCTGCGGCTGAGGATGGCGCGACCATTAAGCTCCTCCGGGAGACCACAGAGAATCTGCCCGGCAACAAGAACGTCACATATGATCTGGGCGGCTTTATCCTTGACGGCACTTTGTCTGTAGACGCGGGCAAGGAAGTCACCATTCAGAACGGTACCCTTACCGGCGACATTGCCGTCAGCGGCAAACTGACCCTGGGTACAGGCACGGTCACAGGGAAGATCAACCTGCTGGACGGCAGCACGCTCAATGTCAGCGCAGAAAAGGTCAGCACCGGTGATATCAGCGCCGAGGGCAGGGTTACCGTGAATATCTCCAACGGCAGCTTCGGCACGCTTGAGGCGAAATCCGGCAGCACCATCACCGGCAATGTGACCGGCGGTACCTTTAAGGCGATCCCCGAGGTTTTCCTTGCGGAGGGCTATGAGGCCGTCAAGGACAGAAATGGGTACACCGTCCGCAAGAAGGAGACGCCCGCCGCCACTGCCACCGTAAAAGATACAAACGGCAATGTCTATGATTCCAATCTGACAAACAGCAGCACCGTCCACTTCTTCAAGGGCAGCACCCAGGTCAACAATACCGACCTGATCTTCCTGAAGGACACCACCTTTGTGCTGGATCAGAAATTGAGCAGCCTTTCCGCAGGCGGAACGGCGCTTACCTCCGGCACCGATTATAAATATGAAGCTTCAACCGGCAAGCTGAGCATCGTCACCTCAGCGGCGAACCTGAATAACCTTAGCGCGGGCCTCCGCCAGCTCAGCTTTACGTTTGAAAACGGCGCGAAGGTCAATGTTCCCCTGCGCGTATGGCCTGAGGTGAGCTTTGCCTCGGCTGAGCATGTCATTGGCAGCGGCAAGAACTTTGTGATCAGCGTGTCCGACCAGCCCGGCAAGGTGAGCTTCGGATCCAGCAGCGCCACTGATACCCACAAGGATGTGGATTCTTCCAATATTCTCACCAGCACCACCGGCTTTGAGATCAAGTCCTCCTACATGGACACCCTGACTCCCGGCGCGCAGATCATCGGCCTCTGGTATGACAATCTGCCCATCATGTACCAGATCACGGTCAAGGCCGCGGTGACTGTTGTTCCCACGGATGACAACAAGGACGCCAAGTGGTACTATGGCGACGGCGTACTGAAGTTTGACGTATCCGAAAAGCTGACCGGCGTTTCCGTGGATAACAGCGTCATTGATTCCAAGAACTACAGTGTGAACGACGACGGTATCCTCACCCTGAAGGCCGCCTTCCTCAAGACCCTGGCCTACGGCGAGCACAGCCTCACCGTCAGCACCGCTTACGGCAGTGCCAGCACCAAGTTCACCACCGCTCCCTCCGTGGTCGCCAAGAACGGCAGCAACCACACCAAGGGCGGCAGCACGGATCTGGTGTTTACCTCCTCTGACGCTGTGACTGAGGTCTATGTGGGCAGCAAGAAGCTGGATTCCGCGATCTATCCCCTCAGCTCCGACGGCAAGACCATCACCCTGAAGGCCGCCTTCCTCAACACCCTGAAGGCAGACACGACCTATACCCTCACGGTCAAGGGCAACGCGGGCACAGCCTCTACCACCTTCAAGATCCTCTCTCCGGGCTCTGCGGCTGCCAACCCCAAGACCGGCGACGAGAGCAACATCGCCCTGTGGGCGGTCGTGCTGGTCCTCTCCGGCGCGGCGGCAGCGGCTCTGATGCCCAAAAAGAAAAAGCAGTAAGCGTTTGAAAACGCAGCTTCCCCGCTGAAGGGGCTGCGGCAAAACAGTGAATATGTCATTCTAAAGCCATGAAATGGCAGAAGGATCCCATCAAAAAGAGGCCTCTTTTTGATGGGATCCTTCGCTTTGCCCGGGATGACAGTTTTTTTGCCGCAGTTTTTTTCCTGTGGCAGGAAACAAGTATTTCCAAACCAGATAAATTATACTTGGAATTGACACGCAAAGGCTGTATAATATACGAAGAAACATATAAAGGAGATATGCCGCATGGATGCAAAGCATATGAAACACATCCCCGCAGACGACGTATACCTTTTCAATACCGGGAGCGCCAGAAAGGCCTGGCTGTGCTATGGCTGCCGCTACATCCCGGAGCTTAAGGAGCATCGCTTTATCGTCTGGGCCCCCAACGCCGCAATGGTAAGCCTGGTGGGCGACTTTAACAACTGGGACAGAACGGCAACGCCCATGGAAAAGCTGGAGGGCGGGATCTGGGCCGTTTTCGTCCCGGGACTTAGGGACGGTGCGCTGTACAAATACTGCGTTACCCACAGCGATGGAAAGCAGGTCCTCAAGGCAGACCCCTTTGCCGCCCGGAGCCAGTGGGGCGAGGAGACGGCCTCCAAGGTCTGGGGCGGCGGTAAGTTCCGCTGGAGCGACAGCGCCTACATGCGCCGCCGGGCAAAACGGAACTTTATGACCGAGCCGATGAGCGTGTATGAGGTCCACCCCGGTTCCTGGAAGGACCTGGAGGGCGGAATCACTTACCGCAATCTGGCAGACGCCCTGGCGGATTACTGTGTGAACATGGGTTACACGCATATAGAGCTCATGCCCGTCACAGAGTATCCCTATGATGGCTCCTGGGGCTACCAGGTCACCGGCTACTACGCGCCTACCTCCCGCTACGGAACCCCGGATGATTTCAAATATTTTGTAAACCGGCTGCATATGGCCGGACTGGGACTGATTATGGACTGGGTGCCCGCCCACTTCCCCAAGGACGAGCACG
>JAUNOJ010000255.1 GCA_030531135.1 Sutterellaceae bacterium
GGAATACTGCACCTATCGAAAACTCATGCGGTCGCAAAATCGCTTTTTTGAGGTAGTAAAAAGTGCAACACGATGAATTTTTCTGGATCTCGCAGATTAACAAGGCAAGCGTTGTCGTTAACTGTGCCGAAGGTCTTTTACCCAAGGATATCGCCTGCCGTACGGCGCATGGCATCGACACGGTTGAGCGCGAAGTCGCCGTTGACGCTACCAAGCGCGTCAAGCGCTACATCGCTTACGAACCGATGGTGATTGCCGCTTCGGGCCCCGAAACCACGATCGTGCACGCAGGGCGCTCGAGCCAAGACATTCTTTCGACGATGCGCGTTGCCATGACTCGCGAAGATACGCTCAACATTTGCGCTACGTTCGATAAGGTCATCGCCAAGCTTTTGGAATTGGCGCAGACGCATCGCGACACCATCGTTCCCAACTACACCAACGGTGTGGCCGCTCAACCCAACAGCTATGCGCATTACCTCTTGGGCTTTATCGCACCGATGTTGCGCGACCGCGAACGCTTGAGCCAAGCGCTTGTTCGCCACAACGAATGCGCTATGGGCAGCACCGTTTTAAACGGCACCGGTTGGCCCTTGAATCGTCAGGCCATGTCCGATCTTTTAGGCTTTGACCGTCCGCGTCGCAACGCATTTGACTGCACGTGCGAATCTCCTGTGGACTTCGTTTTGGAAGTCGCAAGCATCGTGGGCTCGATCGGGATTCATGTCGGAAGCATGATCAACGACATCATGGTGCAGTATGCTCAGCCCCGTCCCTGGATCATTTTGCAAGAAGGCGGTGACAACACCTACGTTTCTTCAGCCATGCCGCAAAAGCGCAATCCGGGGCTCATGAACAACTGCCGAGCCGATGCTTCCGAAGTTGTCAACGAAATGACCGCCGTCTTTATGCGCGTGCATAACGTCGTGCCCGGCATGGTCGACGGCAAGAACGAAGCCAAGAACCATCGTGTGGCGCAAACGACGATTGCAATGCTCGAACGTTTCCTCAAAGTTTTGAATGCTCTTCGCATCAATCCGGAACGCGCGCTTGAAGAACTTAACAGCGACTGGACGGCATCTCAAGAAATCGCCGATCGTTTGATGAAGGATCACGGACTGCCTTTTAGAATCGGTCACCACGTCGCAAGCCGCATGGTGAGCTGGGCGCGCGCCAACAACGTTTTGCCCAAAGACTTCCCCTACGAACAGATGCAGCGCATCTACACGGAAGAAATCAAAGAAGAATTCCCCGAAGGTCCCGAAGCGTTGCCGATGACCGAAGCAGAATTCTTGGACGCATTGGATCCTCGCAAAATCGTTGCCAATCGTCGCACGGCGGGCTCTGCCGCACCGGCGGAAGTCAACGCCATGATCGAAGAATTTACGGAAAAACTCAATAACGAAAAAGCGCAGGCACAAGCGCTGGTAGAAAAGATTGATGCGGCGCTTGCCAAACTCAATTGCCAATTCGGTGCCTACCTCTAAAGTAAGGAGAACGAAAAATGACTTCTTTGTTGCCTTGGATTGCCGTGGTCGTCACGGTCATTGCCGGCTGGGCACTGGTCAAACGCTACCAGACCCATATGGTGTTGTTGTTTGCGGGTCTTGCCATCTTGGTGTGCGTGGCTCTTGCGGGTGGCGATTTTCTGCCCAAGGGCGTAAAACCCTCGGGCTTCTGGCTCTTTGACATCTTTTCCACTTTGAAGACCATCGCCACGAAGCAAAGCTCGGGCATCGGTTTCCTGATTATGACCGCAGGTGGCTTTGCCGCTTACATGGATCGCATCGGTGCCGCCAAAGCGTTGGTTGACGTTGCGGTCAAACCCTTGTCTGCATTGAAAGCCCCCTACATCGTTTTGATGGGCGGCTACATTGTCGGTCAGTTACTCGTGATCGTGATTCCGTCTGCAGCGGGCTTGGCCATGTTGCTCTTGGTGGCATTGTTCCCGATTTTGAAAGCCGTAGGCGTTTCGGCAGCTGCTGCCGCAGCAGTGATCGGTACTTCAGCCGGTATGACCTTTGCGCCGACGGCAGGCACTGCAAGCTTGGCCGCAAAGGTTGCGGGACTTGATCCCATTATCTACCTGGTTCAGTATCAGCTTCCGTTGGCTATCCCCACTTTGATCGTTGCTGCCCTTGCGCACTACTTCGTGCAGCGCTACTACGACAAGAAGGGTGACGACATCTATGCCGAAGCCGCCGAAATTAAAAAGACCGATGTGCCAGAGGTGCCGAAGTGGTACGCCATCTTCCCGGTTCTTCCCATCGCCTTGTTGATTATCTTTTCCAAGCTCGTGGTCAGCTCCGTCAAGCTTGATACGATCGCTGCCCTCTTTATGGTTTGGGTCGGTGTCGTCATCATCGAAATCATCCGCTTGCGTGATGTTAAGAAGATCTTCAAAGACGCCATGGCCATGTTCCAGAGCATGGGCAAGATGTTTGCCGGTATCGTGGCCTTGATCATCTGCGCCGAATTCTTCGGTACGGGTTTGAAGACTTCCGGGCTTATCGACGCTTTGATTAACTCCGCTCAGGGCGTGGGTGCCGGTATGGGTACGATGACCGTGATTCTGACCGGTATCGTGTCTGCCGTCACGTTCTTGACGGGTTCCGGCGTCGGTGCTTACTCTTCCTTTGCCACCTTGGCTCCGGACGTTGCAGCCGGTTTGGGCGGCTCCGTTGAAGCCTTGGTCACGCCGATGCAGTTTGCTTCCGGTATGTTGCGTGCCATGAGCCCGGTGGCCGGTGTCATCATCGCCGTGGCCGGTGCCGCAGGTATCTCTCCGGTGGCTATCGTTCGCCGTACGTGGATTCCGATGGCTTTGGGTATGGTCACCACGTTGGTGTTCAATATGATCCTCTTCGGCTAAGACAGAGCTCGACTGAATATACAGTCATCGATCCCCTTTCGTCACGAGGTTGGCGGAAGGGGATTTT
>JAUNOJ010000256.1 GCA_030531135.1 Sutterellaceae bacterium
GGTGACGTAACGGCGCGTATTGTAATGACTTCGAGCCGTTTCGAGGCAAAATGTGACGATTCGAGAAGCTTTATTTACATATCGAAGGTTTGGGGACAATTCTAACGGCGATCCGGTGTCGAAATCGACGTGCGAGATCGGCAAAAACAGCTCGCACTAAAACCTGTGTTTGGGAGTTTCAGGAGAAAAAATTTTGGAGGAAGCCTTGCTACTCCAAAATTTTTTGGCCATTTTTTAAATATTCCTTGCTAGGCTTGTTCTAGGCTGTTATAATTAGAACATCACCAGCCACAGGGGCAACCATGTACATCACTACGCAGAAAGGCGGCAAAGACAACCAACACAGATATGTCGTGCTCGTGGAAAAAATTTGGGATCAAGAAAAAGGGATGGCTCGCTCGAAGGTCGTCCAAAGGTTCGGTCGTCTTGATCAAATGAAGCCCGCCGAGTTCGAGGCACTCAAGGCCAAGTACAAGCAAGAGTCGGCCACAAAGGCTGCGGCCACTCAAGCTGCGCGTAGTGAAGTCGCCCAGACGCTTTTATCCATCCAGGCGCAAAGCGCCAATCGTCCGAAGAGCGCCCGTCTCAACTACGGTTACTACGCTCTCAAGACTCTCTGGGAAGAACTGCGTTTGCCTGCAAAAATTCGGCATTTGCAGGCAAAGACGCGCATCCATACCGATCTCAATGCCGTCATCTCCTTTTTGGCGTTCCGTAAGGTTTTGGATCCTGCTTCGATTTATCGCAGCTTCCAGCAAAAGGACTCCTACCTTGGCAATCCGGCCGGTAAGGACAATTTGACGAGCTACTACTCTGCGTACGATTTTTTGAAAGAAAACAAACAAGCCCTTCTCAAGTACGTCAACAAGCGCATGGATGAAACCTACGGAAAGGAACGTGCGACGCTCGTCTTCTACGACGTCACCAATACTTACTTTGAGACGCCCCTGACGGATGCAGAAAAGGAACTCGAACAAGAAGACTATGCCGAGCGGTTCATTGAGGCTGCCGAAATGCTCCGCGATAGCGGCGAGCTTGATCCCGGTCTCTGGAATGAAAAAGGTGTTTTGGATGTCGAAAAATTGCCGACAGAGGCCATCGAACAGATTGCTGCGCTCAAACTTCAGTACCTTCGCAATCGCGGCCCCTCGAAAGAACACCGAGCCGATCTGCCCATTGTTTCAATCGTCATGGTGATTGACAAATTCGGTTTTCCCATGGACTTTGAAGTCTTTTCAGGAAACACCTCCGAATTCAAGTCCATGCGTCCGATGATCATGGCTTGGAAAAAGCTCTATAACATCAAAGAAGCCATTGTTTTTGCCGATCGCGGCATCAACTCTGCCGACAATCTTGAGATGCTCCGCAGTCTTGACTTGGGGTTTCTCGTTGCGCAAAAAGTGACGCAGTTTTCTTCGACAATCGAAAAGAAACTTTTTGAAGAAGATCAGTACCTTCCAATCAATCCGGACAATCCGGAGGCAGGGCGCTATCGCATGATCAAAGATTGGACGAAAGGCAGAGGCGACAAAGCCGTCAAATGCACGCTGGTACTGACATGGAACGCCAAACGCGCCAAGCGCGACAACGCCATCTTGGATGCCTTGGTGCGCATGATTGAAGCCAAGAAAGAACGCGGAGAAAAAATTGGCAAGAGCCGCAGCGGATGGGCACAACTCGTAAAAACCGACAAGAACGTTGAAATGCCGATCCTCGGGGTGGATGAAGAGATTCTGGCCAAGAAACGTCGTTTTGCGGGCTACGCAGCGTTGGTCTACTCAGCAGCGGGACCGCAAAAAGATGAAACCGAAACTGAGACGAATAAAAAAGAAACGTCTGCCGATGACGAAATGCCATTTCCCATTGTGGGCACGTACAAGAAGTTAACGGAAATCGAGTTGTGCTTTCGCATTATGAAATCGAACCTCGGGCTCAGACCCATGTACGTCTGGACTTCCGACCACATCCGTGCTCATATCCTCGTCATTTTCTTGGCGCTTCTGTTGGTGCGCCTTGTGCAAGATCGATTGGAAAAAGCAAATGTCCATCTGAGCATCGACGAGATTTGCGATGCACTTCGAGATGCTGAAGTTGCGGCAGTCTACAACCCTGCTACGGACAGTTATATTTATTTACCCACTGCGCATCGAGACACCAATCGCAAGTTGGCTCCCTGGGCATCGGATGCAAGGCTCAAAGCCAAGCTGGAAGCCGGAGAGCTTCCGGTGAGAGATGCCGGCGACACGATTTTGCAGGCGTGCGGACTTAAACCCGTTCCGGCTCTTTGCTCTCGATCAGAGTTAGCCAGATGCTTGGGAACCCGCTTTGCGACCGATGCGGATGCTATACCGGAGATGATTCGACAACAGGATAAAAAAGCCAGCCTATAAGAGAAACAAAATTTAAAAAAGCGTCTTACCTTGTGGGGCAAGGGGAAGACGCTTATTTTTTATCCCTGAAACTTCCAAACTCAGGTTTTGGGGCTTTAAGAAGCTGCACCGGCAAGTTTGCGGTTTTCGTGCGGATGCGTTGCGGCAATTTCCTGTTGGGATCGGGGTTGAAGCCCTCGTCGTAGACATGCTCCAAAATGCCTTCGCAACTTTCGAGTTGGTCCAAGCAATACAAGACGCTTAAAATCGTGCCCATCGACACCGTCATGTCGCCGGCTTCGATGCGCTTATAAGTTGCAATCGAAGTCTGACACTTTTGGGCCATGTCGATCTGTTTTAAATTCAACTTTCTACGGGCCATCGAGATACGAATGCCGAGTTCTTCGGTAAAGTTCTGTACCTGAAGAAAGTAATATTTCTTTTGAGGCGCTGCGGCCTGCGATTTTTTTGTCGGGGCTGGCATCTGACTTCACGGGTAAAAAGGAAACATTGGAATACTCTCGGCTTGAGCCTAGCAAAAATTCTATGAAAACGACAACACCACGCATC
>JAUNOJ010000257.1:0-1162 GCA_030531135.1 Sutterellaceae bacterium
GCATAGGCCAAAATCGTCGTAAAGGCAAAGAAAAAGAGTGTGCAGGCCACAAAAGGCGAGCCGAAGTCGGGCATGACGGAGTCAATCGCCTTTTGAGCGTACACGGGGCCTGCGTTGATACCGGTGAGCCCGGCAAACAACGTCTGACCGTCGGGACTGATGACGTTGTAGCAGCCGGTTAAAAGAATCATCAAACCCGTAGCGGTACAAACGAACCACGTGTCGATATACACGGAAAACGCTTGAACCAGACCCTGCTTGGCCGGGTGCGAAACGCTCGCCGCAGACGATGCGTGCGGGCCCGAACCCTGACCGGCTTCGTTGGAATAAAGACCGCGCTTGACACCCCAGCTCACGGCCGAGCCGATGATGCCGCCGAATGCCGAATCGAGCCCCAAAGCAGAGTGGATGATCAAAGAGAAGACTTCGGGGATGCGCTCGACGTTATAAAAGACGGTGATCAAAGCCACAACGATGTAAGACAATGCCATAAAGGGCACCACCACCGTCGTAAAACTTGCAATGCGCTTCACGCCGCCAAAGACGATAAAGCACAAAAGCGAACACACCACGGCTGCGCTAATCGTCGATTCGATTCCAAAGGCGTGCTGCATGGCCTCTGCAATGGCGTTACTTTGTACGCCCGGGCAAAGGATGCCGGCCGCCAAAAGCGTAATCAGCGCAAAGACCCAAGCAAAGAACTTGCTGCGGGCACCGTGCTCGATGTAAAAAGCCGGACCGCCCGTGCATTCGCCGTTGATCTTTTCTTTATAGATTTGGCCCAAAGTGGATTCGACAAAAGCGCTCGAAGCCCCCAAGAAGGCCACCACCCACATCCAAAAAAGCGCGCCGGGGCCGCCAAAGCAAATGGCCGTGGCTACGCCGGCAATGTTGCCGGTGCCCACGCGCCCGGCCAAAGTCATGGACAGGGCTTGGAAAGAAGAAACGCCGGAATTGTCGCTTTTCTTCTGAAACATCAGTCGCATCATTTCGCCGATCATGCGCAATTGCACGAAACGGGAACGCAACGAGAAATAAAGCCCGGTGCCTAAAAGCAAATAGACGAGAAACGGGCTCCAGACGATCTCATAGATCGTATTGGCAATATCGCTCACAAGGAAACTCCCTTGGTTTTTGTTTTTCTAAAGAGAAGTCGGGGAAA
>JAUNOJ010000257.1:1262-2938 GCA_030531135.1 Sutterellaceae bacterium
CCCGAATCGGTGTCAACCTTTGAGGGAACCATCAAAATGAAAAAGCAAATTACCGCCATTGTTGCCGGCATCATCGCTTTAAGCGGTGCGGTCAGCGCCGAAGAACTCAATGCCTATACCATCATGCCCGAGAAGTACGCTTCTCAAGTCTTTGCAGCCTTTACCAAAGATACCGGCATCAAGGTCAACTTCCTGCGCTTTTCTTCGGGCGAAGCCTTGGCGCGTTTGACCGCCGAAAAAGGCAACCCTCAGGTTGATGTGATGTTAGGGGGTCCTGCCGATACGTATGCTGCCGGCATTTCCGCCGGTATTTTCGAAGCCTATCGTCCGCAGGACTCCGATGCGATTCCGGCCGAATTGCGCGATCCGGGCAATCACTGGACGGGGATCGGCGTCATTCCGCTGTGCTTTTTGACCAATACCAAGTTCTTGGCCAAGAACAACATGCAGGCGCCCACCAAGTGGGCCGACCTTTTGGATCCGCGCTATAAGAACAATCTGCAGATGGCAGATGCCCGTACGTCGGGCACTGCTACCGAACGCATCTATTCGCTCGTTAAAGTCATGGGCGAAGACGAAGCCTTCAAGTTCCAAAAGCAAATGAATGCCAACATTCAGATGTATACCAAGAGCGGTGCGGGCGGCGCCATGCCCATTGCAACCGGCCAGTGTGCCAGCGGGATCTTTTATATTGTGGACGCCATGGACATTCAGCAGCAGGGCTATCCCGTCACGATCACCTATCCGGAAGACGGCGTGAGCTTCGGTATTGAAGCCACCGGCGTCATTGCCGGCGGCAAGAACAATGCCGCCGCCAAGAAGTTTGTGGACTGGGCAGCAAGCAAGCGCTTTGCCGAATTTATCGTTGCAAACAAGATCAACTACGTGCCCACCCGCACGGATGTCAAGACCGACAATCCCATTCTTGATTTCAGCAAGATCAAGACCATTGCTGTCGACGTTGCCTGGAAGGGCGAAAAGCGCAAGGAATACACCCAGCGCTGGATTAACGAAGTCATCAAGTAATCTCGCTTAATTTTCGTTGATCTTTTTTCAGTGTCGGTGTTGCGTTCAAATCGTGCGCAACACCGACGGCGTGTTTTAAAAACCTGCGCTCTTCGTTTTATGTCCTCACTGTCTCGCACCCCCGACACGGACCTCACAACCAAACTCACCGTGGTGATGCTTTGGTTGCTTTTGGGCGTCTTTGTCGTCTATCCGCTCGTTCGCCTATTGGGCATGACCTTTTGGGTGGACGGAAGCTTCACTTTGGAAAACCTGCGCCCCTTTATCGCGAGTTGGTACGACCGACAATCGGCCGTCAACAGCATCATTTTGGGTTGCTCGGTCGGCGTTGCCGGCACCGTTTTGGGTTTTATCTTCGCTTACGCCGTTACGCGACTCGGTATGCCCGGGTGGCTCAAAGTCGTCGTGAGCGCCGTGACGATTTTGCCTTTGATTTCGCCTCCCTTTACCAGCAGCATTGCATTGACGCTGTCTTTGGGGCCCAACGGCATCCTGTTGCAGTTTTTTGGGCTCGACAACTTCAATTTCTACGGCTTTTGGGGAACGTTCATTTCGGAAACCTTGACCTACTTCCCCGTAGCCTTCATGACGCTATCAACCATCTTGGCGCGTATCGATCCGAACTTGGAAGATGCGGCCTACTCTTTGGG
>JAUNOJ010000258.1 GCA_030531135.1 Sutterellaceae bacterium
CGCCCGCGCGTCACAAACCCCACGATTTCGTCGGGCGGCGTCGGATGGCAGCACTTGGCCAACTGCGTCATGAGGCTGTCGATGCCCACCACCAAAACGTTGGACTTGCCGCCGTGATTCATCGAACCGCGCACGATGTCCTTTGCCTGAACTTCTTCCTGTTCGGGCATCTGGGGCTGAACGGCCTGTTCGAGCGCTTTCAGACTAAATTCTTCCTTGGCAAAGGCCACGCACAAATCGTCGACCGAGTCGTACCCCAGGCGCTTGGCCAAGTCTTCGAGCTTAAAGGCGGTTTTGCCCAACCTCGCCAATTCCTTATCCAAACGATCGCGCCCCTGCTGGGTTTGTTCTGCCAACGTCTGGGCATTGAACCACTGACGCACCTTGGTGCGGGTTCGCGCCGAGACGGCAAAACCCAATTCGGGATTAAGCCAATCGCGCGAGGGTCCGCCCGTTTTGGCCGCCACGATTTCTACGGTCTGCCCGGTCTTTAACGGCGTATTCAGAGGCACCATGGCGCCGTCGATACGCGCTCCGCGGCAACGGTGACCGAGTTCGGTGTGTACCTGATAGGCAAAGTCGATTGGCGTTGCGCCCACTTGCAACTCCACCACTCGGCCTTGCGGCGTTAAAACATAGACGTGATCGTCTTCGACACCGGCGTCCTTGGGCGGCTGAACGTCCTGCTTCCAGTCGAGCAGTTGGCGCAGCCAAGCGACGCGTTGTTCTTCGGCGCCGCCGTCTTTGGGTTTGTTCGAATTGCCCGACTCTTTGTAGAGCCAGTGTGCCGCCACACCGAGTTCTGCAAACTCGTGCATGGCGCGGGTACGAATCTGCACTTCCACCGGTTTGCCCGAAGGATCCGTCACCACGGTGTGCAAAGACTGGTAGCCGTTGGGCTTGGGATTGGCAATGTAGTCGTCGTACTCTTTGCTTAAAACGGTAAAGTGTTCGTGCACGATCGACAAGACTTCGTAACACTGTTCGACCGTCTCGACAATAATGCGCATGGCGCGAATGTCAAAGAGCTGATCGAAGCGCAAATGTTTTCTCACCATCTTTTTGTAGATGGAGTAGATATGCTTGGGACGACCGCTGACGTCGGCTTCGATACCGTTGGCCTTTAAAAGCATCTTGATGCGCTCGACACAGTCGCGCATAAAGGCCAAGCGCTGTTCGCGCGTTTCATCGAGTTCGCGCGTGATCTGCTGATACATCTCCGTTTCGGTAAAACGAAGCGAGAGGTCTTCGAGCTCCCACTTGATCTGCCAAATACCCAAACGGTTGGCAAGCGGCGCATAAAGCGCCAAAGTTTCCTTACCGTACTCGTAGCTGCCCGGTGCACGGCTTTGCGCAAACCAACGCAAGGTCTGCAAGCGACTTGCCAAACGCAAAATCACCACGCGCAAATCGTGCACCATGGCCAAAAGCATGCGACGAAGCGCATCGGACTGATAAGCCGCACCGGCTTCTTTACTTTCCGAGCGCGCACGTTGGCTCACCTTCATCAGGCTTTCCAAATCGCGCACGATTTGAAGCACGTTGGGACCGAACGTTTTACTGATCCACGAGGTCGAGTCCGACACACAGTCGCTGACGGCAAAAAGATAAGCCGCAGCAATGAGTTCGGGATCGTCGCGGATACCGCGCAAAATTTCGGCCATACCGTCGGCATGCGCCATACGGGGTTCGCCCGTATAAAGCGTCTGATCGCGGTACAAAGGTTCAACCAAACTGCGGGCCAACTTCCAGTCGGCCGATGTCAGGACATGCGTTTCAGTTTCGGACATTGTATTTTTGTGTTTCTCTTTTGCCGTCAAGGGCTCGATCCCCGGCGGTCGTGGTGCAATCTAGGAAAGAAGCGCAAAAAATGCGACGAGCAAACGCTTTTTTTGTTCGCCTGCTCGAAAAATTCCATCTGTTTCTCGGGATTGTAACCGCGAAATTGTGTTGCGCCAATGTTTCCGAAATGACCGATCCATGAAACGGCGCCAAGATGTTTCCGCGCAGCTCGTTTTGAGCCCAAACTGAAGCATTCGGAAACAATTTCGGCCACAACGACAAAGGTCGCCGCCCCGAAAGGCAAGCGACCTGTGCATTTGCGAATATCGGTCAAATTTGCGTTAGAAGAGTTGCTTGAAGCTCAAGCCCACGTAACTTGCCTCTTCGCTGTCGCTCGCCCACTCGTGAGCGCCGTCGATCGTCAGAGTCCAAGCATAGGGCAGGCTTTTGCCCGTGGGCTTGGCGCCGTAGCCGAAAATACCGCCCGTCATTTCAGGTGCAAAGCCCGAAGAAGCAATCGTCAAACCGGCCGAGAGCCTTGCCGAAAAGTCGCGCGCACTTTCAAAAGTTGCCCTGCTTTGCGCTTTGCCGTCGAAGAGTTGGGACGTCACCTCCCAATCGGTCTGCCCGAAAGCTTTTGTAAGACTCATGCCCAATCGAGGCACCACATCGAATTCGTAGAACTTCAAACGCGCCTCAACATCGCCTCCGACCGTCACGTCGCTCCAAACGCGCGTGGCACTTTCGGTTTTAAACCCGACGCCCGAGGCGTTTTCCGAGTCGTCGCGAATGTCCGCTCCTTCAAGTTGCGCCCAGTGAACGCCCAACTGCGCCACGGGTTTAAAGTGCCAGACGTCCGAGTGCCAATCGGTTTGCCAACGCGCACTTGCCGTTGCCATATTGATCGCGGATTCGGTCGTGAGACGATGGGCGTTGACTGTCTGCTTGCTGTCGCCCTCGCCCCTGACAAAGGAAAGTCCGAAGCGAACTTCGCCGTAGTCCCGATCCGAATAGCTCGCCGAAATATGCGCGCCGCCAAAAGACATATCGCCCGTTGTGGCTTGTACGAGCCCCGTGCTTTCGGTATCGATCGAGCCGGCGTAGACGGCCAACGTACCGATCCAATTTTCGGCAAATC
>JAUNOJ010000259.1 GCA_030531135.1 Sutterellaceae bacterium
GAACCGCCCTCCGAACTTCGCTTGACGTTTGTTCCGAAACTGATTTGGAATACGCGCTCCGAAGACGATGCCCTGCATCAGTGGGTGAGGTCGCTTATTTTGTCGTATCAGGACGAGACGGCAAAGGTTGCCGAGAGTTGTTGAGTCTCAGTGCGACTGAGTCGAAGGCTTTGACTTAATCCGATTTGCTATTTCTGTATTCGGATAGGCAAGCTCGACTATTTCAGAAGACGTGATGGCACGAATCGTCAAAATGCCCGTTCTCAGCAGAATCTTGGCGATGTCGGATTGGGTTTTGTCAAACTCTTTGTCTGGGTATCCTAACGAAACACGAATGTCTTTGCCATCGGCAAGGCGTTCGAAGCAGTCGGACTTGGAAACTAAGCACCACAGCGCATCGTTGACATGGCAAAGATTGCCAAAGCCTCGTTTGGGGCAAGCGAGAAAGCCGATGACGCCTTTTGGTGAAAAGACACGCGTTTGAGCGCTGTCGCCGTCAAAGCAGTAGCCGCCGTAGTTTTCTCGTAGGCGTCCAAAGAGTTCGTCTTCTGTCAGACATAAAGTTTTGGCAGCTCTCGAGAGATGCTCGCCAAAGTATGACCGGATTTCTGCTTCGGTAAAGCCCAACAAGGCGGCAACGTCATCGTCGTCGGTGAGGTCTTGAGCGTGATTGAAGCGCGTGCGAATCTCGCTTGACCAGTCGTAGGAAAGTCCGGTGACGAAGACAAAGCGAAAGGCGCCGTCGCAAGTCTTAATCAAAGTGAAAAAAGAGGCGATGACTGAAATGGCGACTCGGCGTAGATGATCGTCATTGACATTGAACACAATCGGGGCGTCATAGTTGTCAATGAGGAGCACGTAGGAGAGGACGGCTTGGCTGCCAAGCCACTGCCAAAGATCGATGGACAGTTCAACATTTCCCGAGGGCTCAAAGCCCAAGACCCGAGCGAGCCGGGTAAGTAATCGCTTTTGGAGATCGTCATAGTCGCTGAATACGGCAAACTCCTGAAAGTCCAGACGAATCACTTTGTAGGTCTTATCCGTCCAGACCTTTTCAATCGCAAGACCTTTGAACGCTTGAGTGCCTTCACTAAACAAAGTTTCCATCATGGAAAGCAAAAGAGTTTTTCCGAAGCCCTCGGGGCGCATTAAAGTAAATTTGCGTGTGCGCGCGCAAAGCTTGGCAAGTTGCGCTGTTTTGTCGACGAAAACTGCATCGGCTTGGCGTAGGGCATGAAAATCCGTTTGACTCTCGGCAAGCCTTCTGGTAGGCGTTTGGTTCGAATCGGTCATGGGTAAAGCTTATAAGATTAAGATCGGTGACAATGAGCTCGGCTCGGCAAAGAATTTGAGATTCTCAGAGCTCGCGTCCGACAGCTGGAGCCCGTAACCATTGTCGATCTCGGTCGACTTCGGTTTGCGTGCGAGAAGTAAGAGCGTCTTTATACATGGCCAAACGGTCGTCCAAAGAAAGCTTCTTTTTGGCTCGTACCTCAATCGCATTTTGCTTCAGACGCAGTTCGACTTCGGTGCCGCAAGACCAGTGCAGTTTTTCGAGAAAGGTCTGCGGGAATGCAACCACAGTCGATGTGCCGAGTTTTTGTAATTTCGCTCTTTCAACCATAGAGAACCTCAAAAATTGAAATTGACTCGACCGCTTGCTTGGGAGGATGCGCATTCCTGCATGAGTGTCATTGTCCTTGTGGCTTGCTCTGTCCTTGACGGCTTTCTTTTGCTCCAATTCTTGCCGTTAGAGCGCCGCAATCAAAGCGCAATAAAAGGCATAGCGCTCGGAATTGATCAGACCGTCTTCGACAGCCTTTTTCACAGAGCAGCCAGGCTCCTTGGTGTGGGTGCAGTTATAGAACCGACACCCTTCGATATGGCGCACAATGTCGGGCATCGCTTGCTGAATGTCGGTGGCAGTGACGTGCGCAAGCCCAAACTCCTGAAAACCGGGACTGTCGATGATCTCGGTCTTTTTGCCAAGAAGTTCGCACGTGTACATGGCCGTTGTCGTTGTGGTTTGCTTGCCTAAATCCAGAGCTTCGGAAAACTCACGCGTCTTGGCTTGTGCTTCGGGAATGAGGGCATTCAAAATGGTGCTCTTACCCATGCCCGATTGGCCGACCAATAAAACACGCTCTCCGGCAAAGCGCTCGGACAAAATCGCTCGTGTTTCATCAGGGTGCTTTTCGGCGGAGGTGTGAATGACTTCGGCGCCGCAATCATCCGCCATCAACTGACAAAATTCTTCAATCTCTTGGGCTTTGTCGGTGAGGTCTTTTTTGTTGCGAACGATCACCAAAGGGATGCCAGCGGTCTTGGCAGCAATGGAGGCTTTCCACACAAACCAGGGATTAAACGTCGGGCGCGAAGCAATGACAACGGCCACCAACGTTAGGTTGCTTGCCAACTCCTTGATGCGCCACTCGTCGCTGCGATATAAAAGATTGGTGCGCGCATGAATGGCTTCAATGGCAACGACGTCGCCTTGAGGCTCGGTGCAATCGACCGTGTCGCCCACCACTACGTCGGCTTTCTTGCCGCGACGATGGGCTTCGTAGAGCTTGCCGTCGGGGGCCGAAACAAAGTGATGACGCCCGTGGGTGCGGGTGACGGTGCCCGTAAACGCCACAACGGCTTTGACTGGTTTAAATCCGCGACCTTTTGCCATACTGAATCCTTATGAGTGCGCCTGTTGCATGGAAAAGCCGCGGGAGCGCAGGTTGGAGGCTTCTCTGAGTTTTTCGGATTTGAGTTGCAAGCGCATCGCAAAGCGATCGTTGCGATACGTGCGACGCTTTTGCATCGCCACATTAAAGAGCATGGCGCGAGTCTTTTGTTCGTCTTGAGCAGCGTCAGCCGACTGACGGCGATCGCGCGTTTCGGTGACAAGCGCCGACTCGATG
>JAUNOJ010000260.1 GCA_030531135.1 Sutterellaceae bacterium
TTGTTGAATTTTGGCAGTTTAAACGTCAGCACCTGACCCCAGCGGGGAGCTTACGATAATGGTCCGCGCCGAAGTGTAAAGATCCTTTATTTACAGGCCACAATCCTGTGGATAACTTCGCTTCCTCTTATTTCCTCTTATATATATATAAAACGCGTGCGCGTGCGCGCGCGAGCTGATGTTGTAATAAAAGCACAAAACTCAGGGCGTTTTTCGGAGGTAAAAATCGGGGCAATTTTCGGTTGCTTTACCGCGATCCTTTTCAGGCAACTTTTCGGCAGTTTTGTCGTTGATAGTGATGGTAAGGTTGACCTTTCATCCGGGGATCGTGAAGTTTCCAAGGACAAAGCTGAATGGAACTTGAGCAGTACGACAATACGTTGCAATGCAAACTTCATAATGAACGCTCAGAACGCTTAAAATGTCGAGCTGTGGTTCAACTGCTGAGCAATCAGCATATCTTTGCGAGACATTTTTAACCATGTGCGATGAAAATAAAAGCGACTCGGTGATACCGATTTCAGCAAAATTTCAAACTATCACTGATCTTTTAAAAGAAGCAACGTCATTTATTCCCAGAGGCAAATCCATTGCCACGAATGAGGGTTGCCAAAAGATGTATCAAAGCTTCTTGAAAGGCCGTGATCCTAAACACCCCAGCAAACCAAGTACAGTAACTGATGAGGCGTATCTCTTGGTGATGTACGAGTATTTCGGGTTTGATGAGAAAGATCGAGACCATATCGTAGATGTTCACACTTCTGCGATGGGAGCTGAAAATATCGTTGGAGATCTGTTGGAGCGTTACTTGGCGTCAGTGTTGGAACCCCATGGCTGGGTGTGGTGTTCCGGCAGTGTTGTGCGTGCTGTAGATTTTGCTCGCAAACATAATGGCACCTGGCAGCTTTTACAAGTTAAAAATCGAGATAACTCTGAAAATTCCTCCAGTGCGGCAATTAGAGAAAAGGCTGCTTTGCCTATTAAGCATTGGTATAGAACCTTCTCAAAGAAGCACGGGACAAACTGGGAGAACTTTCCTTTTCCGGATCAAAAGTACCAGCTCTCCGAAGAATCGTTTAGACAGTTTGTCAAGGACTATATGGATGAATTGAAACAGGCAAGGTGATAGTTTCCGGTCAGTTTTCCTTTTTGTGCATACGTTGGGTTACGCTGTCAACATCCGCATGATCCAGTAGGTTTTCGTCCGGCTCTAAGCCCATAACCCGGCGTGTGTTCGCTTCCCAAGAAACATCATCCGTGTTTTTATAACGAGAGAAGGGAAAATCGGCAGGAGGTTCAACTGATTCACCTCGTGCGTGAGCCAGAATAGCCTTGCCGATCGCGTACCCTAAGCCGACGGGAACAGCATTTCCGACTTGCTTGTACTGTTTGACAATATTGCCAGCCAAAGTCCAATCATCCGGGAACATTTGAATACGTTTGTATTCTTGAATTGAGAGTGGACGATCCTCTGTTGGGTGGCAAATGTCGGTTGCAGGCATTGTCGGAGATGTAACCAAGGTGCATGAAGGCTTATCCCAAGCTAAACGGCGATAAAAACCTGTTTTCCCCCCGCCCAACAAAAAGCTCTTGCCCATGGCTTCCGGTTGAATATCTTCAGGTAAGTTCTTCCAGTATTGGCCTTCGTGAAGCATACGGAAGTACTTCAAACGCTTTTCCGGAAAGTCGGTGTGATCGCAACCCTGAACACCATCAATGGCTTGACGCAAAGTTTCCCAAGGCGCCAATCCGAATTTCGGATCGTTGGAGTTGGTTGGCATCAGGTAAGGAACCTTGCGACCGTCCCGAGAGCAGATAATGACAACACGCTCTCGGATTTGAGGTACGCCAAAATTCGCCGCGTTATAGAGGTTAAACGAAACCGAATAACCGCCTGCACGAAGCTGTTCGATAATGTACAAAAGCGCACCGCCGGGTTTTTCAAGAAAATCCGGCTTCCAGTCTCCTTGACGGTTCTCCCAAGGGCAGTGCTTCAGAGGGGCTGAAAGCAGACCTCGTACATTTTCGATGACGATGTACTTCGGCTTTAATTCCAACAGCAGATCAATGTAATGCAAAAACACATTACCGCGTTGGTCATCAAATCCTTTGCGTGCGCCCGCTGTGGAAAACGCCTGACACGGCGGACCGCCGACGATCAAGTCAATGTCACCTTTAATGTCGGCGATTTCTTTGATTTGCTGAGCTGAATAATTCCAAATGTCACCAATCAACCCCATGTTCTGCCTGTTTAGGCGAATGGTTTGTTGACAGGTCTTGTCGTTTTCACAAGCCAAGCGAAATTGAATCCCAGCTTTTTCCAGTCCTAAATCCAAGCCCATCGCGCCCGAAAAAAATGATAGCGCAACGAAATCACGCTTTTCCGTTAAATCTTTCGGAGAGACCGATTCAAAAAGACCTCTGGCTTCGATATTGTGGTTGAATGAATCAAAGTCGGACTCGGTTACAACCCAATTCTTTCCAACGCGAGTTGCCCTCAAGACACCGTTGCGGATCTGTTGTCGAACCCATTGTGCTGTAACACCTTTACGTTCGGCTATCTCGGAAACAGATAAAAGATTTTTGCTCATTTTTTTTGGTATGAGAGTTAGTTTCGTATGCGAAATAATATCACATACCATTAAAAAGAAGGGAAGAGAGGAAGATAGGTATTGAGATTTGTTGGCTGATGAGAAAAGCCAACTCTCGGAACAGGAGAGCAAAGGACAAAGCCCAGTGCGACCAACACTGAGCTTCGTCATTTTTTGAGGGCTCTGTTATGAGAAATGGAACGTCCTCGTTCGCAATCTTAACACTGATCAATTTCGCCGATTGTCAGTCGCCTTTTAACTCGAATGGCGGCGGTTCGCGCACAGGGCGTTTCACTTTAACCTTCGTGGTCTTTTTTGCCT
>JAUNOJ010000261.1 GCA_030531135.1 Sutterellaceae bacterium
TTTCAGAGAGAAACGCACGTGTCTTTATTTGATTCCGCTCGCTTTCGCACATCGGCAGCCAAAATCAACCAGCTGCCCGGTGCCGGATTGCCCGAAATCGCCTTTGCCGGACGCTCCAACGCCGGCAAATCCACCACGATCAATGTCTTGACGCGTCAGGGCAGACTCGCATTTGCCTCCAAAACGCCGGGGCGCACGCAGCTCATCAACTTCTTTAGCCTGTCTCGCAAGATTCCCAATAGCAAAGAGCGCGAAGACGTGGGCTTCTTGGTGGACTTGCCCGGTTACGGCTACGCCAAGGCCGCGGAAGAAACGCGCAAAACCTGGAGTCAGTTGATCGGCGGCTACCTCACCATTCGCCCGAGCTTAACGGGTATCGTGATTGTGATGGACGCGCGTCGCCCCTTTATGCCGGCCGACGAATGGCTAATCGAATTTTTCTCGACCAGAACGCACGTCAAGCAACTGTGGCTCATCAACAAGTGTGATCAGATTAAACGCGCAGAGCGCGCCAAAGTGTTGGCCGCGGCCAAATCGCGTGCAAAAACGATTGGAGAGCATATCTCCGTGCAACTCTTTTCCGGCCTCAAGAAAGAAGGTGTGCCCGAATTGCAAGAAACCCTTTTAAGTTGGATCGATCCCGAAGGGCGCTTGACACCCAAGCCCGAAGAAGAATCGACCAAGGCTTCCTAATTTTTATTTTCGTTTTACTTTGGAGAAACGACCAAAATGCAAACGCTTGGACAATTCCCGATGACGCGTATGCGTCGCATGCGTCACGATGACTTTTCCCGTCGCCTGATGCGTGAAAACGAACTGACGGTCAACGATTTGATTCTGCCGGTTTTCGTGATGGAAGGTCAGGGTCAGCGCACCCCGATTCCGACCATGCCCGGTGTCGACCGTTACACGATCGACGAACTCTTGAAGGTTTGCGGCGAAATGGTGGAATTGGGCATTCCGATGATTGCACTCTTCCCTCATATCGAAGATGACTTAAAGACTGCCGACGGCGTCGAAGCCGCCAATCCCGACGGTTTGATTCCGCGCACCGTGCGCGCTATCAAAGAAGCCTATCCGCAGTTGGGCGTGATGTGCGACGTGGCTCTTGACCCCTACACCACACACGGTCAAGACGGCTTGATCGATGAAACGGGTTACATTTTGAACGACGAAACCATCGAAATGCTCGTGCGTCAGGTGCGCGCTCAGGCTCAAGCCGGCGCCGACGTGGTGGCGCCCTCCGACATGATGGACGGTCGTATCGGCATCATTCGCAAGATGCTCGAAGACGAAGGCTTTATCCACACGCGCATCATGGCTTACTCGGCCAAGTACGCGAGCGCCTTCTACGGACCTTTCCGCGATGCCGTGGGTTCGAGCGCCAACTTGGGCAAGTCCAACAAGTCGGTCTATCAGCAAGATCCCGCCAACAGCGACGAAGCACTCTGGGAAGTGGGTCTGGATTTGGCCGAAGGCGCCGACATGGTGATGGTTAAGCCGGGGCTCCCCTACTTGGACGTCGTGCGTCGCGTCAAGGACGAATTCAAGGCTCCGACCTTCGTTTATCACGTCTCGGGCGAATACGCCATGATCAAGTGTGCCGCTCAGGCCGGTTGCATTGACGAAAAGCGCATCACGATGGAATCGATGATTTCTTGTAAGCGCGCCGGCGCCGACGGCATCCTCACCTACTGTGCTTTGGATGTCGCTCGTTGGTTGAAAGAAGGTTACCACTACTAATATCTTTCGCCTCTGTGTAAAAAAAGGCCTCGCAGGAAAATCCTCGAGGCCTTTTTTGGTTGCAAGCGTTTTAAGGCGCCGAACACAAGCAGTGTGCATACACGCTTTGCGGCGTCTGCACCAACTGTAGCATGCGTTGTGCGTCAGTGAGCGGCGCCGTTTGCATCATGGCAAGGTAAGGCGCGACCTTGGTCAAAAGGCCGCTGTCGTCTAAGACCTTGGCCAAGAAATGTTCGAGCAACATGGCAAAGCGCCCTTCCTCGGGCTCAAACCACACCAAATGCGCTTCGGGCAACTGTGCCAACTCTTGCGCGACTTTGACGGCATCTTCAAAACTGCCGAGCGCATCGGCCAAGCCCAAATCTTTGGCTTGACGCCCCGTATAGACGCGCCCTTGGGCAAATTTGGCCACTTCGGCTTCGGGCAAACTCCTGCTCTTTGCGACCAAGCCGATAAAGTCGCGATAGGTGCGCGCCACCGACAATTCCATCACCTTTTCATAACGCGGATCCAAAGCCGTCGTGAGATTGTCGGCATCGGCCAACCAGGCCGTTTTCACGCCGCCCGTGCCGATATCAAGCTTATCCAAACTCTTTTCAAAAGTCGGCAACATCCCGAAAACGCCGATGGAGCCTGTGATCGACAAGGGATCGGTCACGATTTTATCTGCTGCCAGCGCCAGCCAATAACCGCCGCTAGCCGCATAATCGCCGAAACTTGCCACAACGGGTTTGCCCGCCTTTTTCACCAACTCCAGCTCACGACGAATGCGTTCGCTCGCAACGGCACTGCCCCCGGGACTGTCGACACGCACGACCAAAGCACCCACGGACGGATCGGCGGCGGCAGCTCGAATGCGCGATACAACGCTTCTGTCGCCCGTCATGCCAGGGCCGTCCACACCGTCTTTGATTTCGCCTTCAACCGTCACGACGGCAATTTGCTTACCGGTGGGAAACTCTTCGGGATTGGCGGCCAGATACGTCAGATAGTCGAGCGTTTCAAGGCGGTGCCCCGCAGGCTTTCCCTGACGTTCCAAGAGCATGTCGCGCACTTCGTCTTCGGTGGTAATCGCGTCAATCAAACTTTCGTTTAAGGCCAACTGACTGAAGTTGCCTTGCACCTTTTCCAGCTGCGCCGGCAAATCGTCAATCATCTTTTGCAC
>JAUNOJ010000262.1 GCA_030531135.1 Sutterellaceae bacterium
ATCCGATCGTTACGCTGCTTTGGGCGCCAGCTACATTAATGGTCCGGTTCAGGTTGCTGCTGTTGTTGATTATCTCAACAAGCGTTCTGTTGGTGAGGGCAAATTTGAAGGTGAAGAAAATGTCCAGCTGAATGGATATGGCGATCCAGATGATGCATGGACGTTTAATATTGGCGGTGCATACGACTTTGAAGTTGCAAAGGTCTACGGTGCCGTGCAGTACTTTAAGAATGCCGTTGACATCGGCGGTATTATGTCGGATGATGATGAAGATACCGATGATATCTTCGCCCACAGCTATTCTTCTTTGGATGGCTTTGGTGTGAATATCGGTGCGGATGTTCCGTTAGCCGGTGGGTTATTTAAGGTCAGTGCCGGCTACATGGATGGCGAGGTTAATGACATCCTTGATGCTGAGGATGACGGTTCTGACGTAGAAGGTTACAACATTATGGCTGGTTACGAATATCCGTTTAGCAAGCGCACCAACGTGTACGTTGGTGCTGGTTACACGAAGTACAAATACGAAGCCACTGATGAAACTGGTAAGTACGAAATCTTCCAGGCTATGTTCGGTCTCGTCCACAAGTTCTAATCTGAACTTCGCCTAGGCGCTTTCTCAAAAGAGCCTAACCAACAAAACTCCCGACAAACCCACACCGATAGGTAGAAGGTTTTCGGGAGTTCTTTGTTTTCGGTCTCTCGCACTTTGTAGGCGAATAACAATGAAGATTAAGCCGGTACGCCGATAATTTTCTGAAAAGTTGACCGGAATCTTTCAACTGATCAAACCAAAGCCCCGCGTTCGCACAGCCTGCAAGTCTTTGACAAGGCGCAGACAGATCAAACGATCACTTCGCCACCGGCAACCGAATCGTGCGCCGTTTGTCCATTTCTTCCAAGAACGCTTCGCCTTCCTGCGTGAGCTCAATCCCCACGGCTTTAATGCTCGCTGCAATTTCCGCAATACATTCCTTCACCTCAATCTGAAGTTCATCGGATGTTTTGGGCCAAAACACATAGAAGGGAATCGTGAGACTTTCGGCAATTTCCAATGCACGGCAATCGGAACTCACGGAAATCGCCGCCAAGCTGTCGGTCAAATGAACTCCAATGTTGCGTTTCACAAATCGCAAAGCAACCTGAGTGGACGACACTTCGGCGCTCACGTTGATGGCAGACGGATTGGGATGCAAGCGCTCCGAGTACTCCTGCTCCAACGTGTCTTGGGAGAGAATCACAAAGGGCTCGTCGGCGTAGTCGGAGAGCGTCACGCACTTCTTTTTGGACAGGGGATTGAGTTCGCTCACAACAAGTCTAAAAGGAAGATGCGCAATGGCGACCTTTTGCAAATCGTCATGGGTACTTAAAAGCGTGCCGAATCCCACGTCAAAGGGATGCGAGTACTTGGAGTAGTAGATGTCGCGACTGGCATGCACGTCCATCGTCACCTGCATGGTCTTTTCATGGCGTTTGAGAATTTTGACCACGGCAGGCAGAATCACGTCGGAGCAGTGGCGTGCCAAAACGGCAATGCGCAACTGCTTTTTGGCTAAGCGCTTTTGTGTGCCGTACTCTTCCAAGCGCTGCCAGGCGCGCATGGATTCCATTGCCACGCGATAAAAGTCCATGCCTTCTTTGGTCAGCGTCAGGGCCTTGCCCGAGCGATCAAAGAGCTTCGTTTCCAGACGATCTTCGAGTTGCGAGATCACACGACTGGCGGCAGAAGCCGAAAGCGCATTCTTGTTGGCAGCCGCCAAAAGACTGCCCGTTTCTACGACCGAACAAAAGAGTCGGACCGATTTCGATTTGAGTTCCATTTTTTGCAACCGTTGCATCAATATTTGCACTTTACGTAATATAACAAATCCTTCAAAATAACGCTCAAGACATCTGACGGTAGATTGAATAAAAAGCGACAAGAGACGGTCGCCGTCAATCGAGTCAGCGCTGTTTCTGAAGGGTGAGGACCGGTCGGGTTAAAAACTAATCCGGCCGGTTTTTCTTGACACTCGAACCCCGAGGTCCGACCCTTTGAATGGAAGTATTCGTCAATCTCAGGAGAAAGATTCATGTACGATCCGCGCTCGTTAAAAGCCGAGGAATTTATCAATCACGAAGAAATTGAAGCCAGCCTCGCTTACGGTGAAGAAAACAAAAACAATCGCGAATTGATCGATGCGATTCTTAACAAGGCCATGACCTACAAGGGCATGACGCATCGCGAAGCCGCCGTGCTCTTGGCTTGCGATCTGCCCGATGTGAACCAAAAGATTTTTGACGCTGCCATCAAGGTCAAAGAACATATCTATGGCCAGCGTATCGTGTTGTTTGCGCCGCTTTACTTGTCGAATCACTGCATCAACACCTGCACGTACTGCCCGTATCACGCCAAGAACAAGAACATTATCCGCAAGAAGCTCACGCAGGAAGAAATCCGCCGCGAAGTGATTGCGCTGCAAGACTTGGGTCACAAGCGTCTGCTGTTGGAAGCCGGCGAACATCCCAAGCACAACCCGATCGAATACATCCTTGAATCGATCAAGACCATTTATTCGATTAAGCACAAAAACGGCGCCATTCGTCGTTTGAATGTCAATATCGCTGCAACGACGGTTGAAAACTATCGCAAGCTTCACGAAGCCGAAATCGGCACCTATCAGCTCTTCCAGGAAACCTACCACAAGAAGACTTACGAAGAATTGCATCCCAAGGGACCCAAGTCCGACTACGCCTACCACACGGAAGCACACGACCGCGCCATGCAGGGCGGCATCGACGACGTGGGTTTGGGCGTGCTCTTCGGTTTGAACCTTTATCGCTACGACCTGATGGGTCTTTTGATGCACGCCGAACACTTGGAAGCCGTGCACGGCGTGGGTCCGCACAC